>JAPUGN010000142.1 GCA_027298165.1 Nitrospinota bacterium | reverse complement strand
GGTCCCTTTCGACAGCTCCCTTTTTGCTTTAGCGTGTGCTTCGTGCGCATCATGCAAACCCATCTCAGGATAAGTCCCTAGGGTCAACCGTCTGGCCCGGCCATCAAATCGATACAGGTAAATCCAACTCTTTTTCCCGGCGGGGGATATCCTGAGACCAAATCCTTTTCCGTTGGTTTCCCAGACTTCAAAGCGCTCTGCTTTAGGTTTTATTGCTTCAATGGACCTATAAGTGAATTTCATAAAAAGGCCTTCAGGGAGCGGAGAGACCGCCTGGGTAGCAGGTGGGTAGCAATCCAAGGTAAATACTATTACCAAGTATGACCAATATGGAAACCTGTCTAAGGCTTATTTTATGCCCGAAATCAATATAACTCTTGTGTCATACTTTTTCAAGGCTGGTCATGGTTTTACCCATTAATTTCGTAATGGACGAAGGCGATTTTATCGAACATGGCTGTGGGTGATCCCCTTTAAGCCTTATTTGGCCGGTGCCGGATATCGTATACTATTAAGTCGTAGAATTCCACGAGGTTGGGTGAATGGCGGATACCGGTTCAAATAAGGATTATGTCGTGGTGTTGCACGGAATCGCCCGGACTTGGCGATCCATGCGTCGGCTGACACATTTTATTGAAAGAAACGGTTACCCGGCGCTCAATGTCGGTTACCCTTCAACCCGTCTACCGCTGGAGGCACTGGTGGAGTATATCCACCAGAAAGTGGTTCCGTTCAATCAGGACCCTTCTCGCAAAATCCATTTTGTGGGATATTCCCTGGGTGGACTGCTGGCGCGGGGGTTCATCCATAAGCACCGGCCCGCCAATCTGGGACGGGTCGTGCAACTGGCTCCTCCCAATCAGGGGAGCGAGGTCGTCGATTTCTGGAAACATACTTTTTTGTACCGATGGATATTCGGTCTGGCAGGACAAGATCTGGGAGCGCGGAACAAGGCGTTTTCGAGAATCCTCGGACCCGTGGATTATGAATTGGGGGTGGTTGCCGGAAACCGCACCTGGGACCCGATTTCCTCCGCGATGATTCCGGGGCCGAATGATGGCAAAGTATCCGTGGAGAGTACCCGGGTGCCGGGACTCACGGACCATATCATTATTTCCGCCTCCCACACCTTTATCATTTATAACAAAGAAGCTTGGGAGGAAACCCTGCACTTTTTTGAATTCGGACAATTTAATGGAGCTTTTAACCGATGAGCCCGAAACAAAATATCGCGCTTCTCATCGGAATCAGTGTTGCCGCCGTTATGGTCCTCTTCTGGTACCCACCCATCCCGCAAGACCCGGCGTATCACAACTTTGCGGATCAGCGGGTGATCGCAGGCATTCCCCATTTCGGAGATGTGATTTCCAATGCCGCATTTCTGGCAGTCGGGATGCTGGGTTTGTGGCACCTGTTTCAGTTACGAAATGACCCGGTTTGCCTGATTGAAAAACAGGAAGCGCTTCCTGTTGCAGTGGTCTTTGCCGGGACAGCCCTGATCGCTTTGGGATCGGCGTATTATCACTGGACGCCTTCCAACGAGACTCTGGTGTGGGACCGCCTGCCGATGACCCTCGCGTTCATGGGAATCTTTTCAATGATCCTGGCGGAACGCATCGACGTTAAGGCGGGTGTCGTGTTATTGGTGCCGTTGCTGATCGCCGGTATAGCCAGTGTAATGTATTGGCAGATGACGGAACAATCCGGTCACGGGGACCTGCGTCCTTATATTCTTGTTCAGTTCCTACCGATGCTGTTGATTCCGCTCCTTCTCTGGCTGTTTCCTGCGCGATACACCGGCGGTCGTTATATTGTTGAAATGATCGGTTGGTATGGTTTGGCCAAGGGGTTCGAGTTTTTGGATGCGGACATCTGGGAATGGACGGATGGCTGGATTGGGGGACACGCCCTGAAACATTTAACCGCCGCCTGGGGGATGTATGCCCTGGTGCGTTATCTCAAACACCGCCGGCGGCTGGCTGACGATTTTCGGGACCAAGCGGCTTAATGGCTGTGATGGTCCACAAGTTCCCGGGTTTGGATGTAATCGATTTTGCCGGTGCCCAGCAGGGGCAGCTGGTCCACGTGAATGATCGTTTTGGGCAGGCCGAGCTCGGAGAGGCCCTGACTGCGAACATATTCGATAATATCCTGCCTCTGCGCCTCCCTGTTTTCAGTCACCAGGATCAACTGCTCGCCTTTTTTATCGTCGGTGACGGCCACAATCGCATGCTGATGGTCGGGCCATAACTTGGATAAAAATTCTTCCACGGCGGTCAGAGAAATCATTTCTCCTCCCACTTTTGCAAACCGCTTGGCCCGGCCTTTGATGAGAATGAATCCCTCCTTGTCGATATCGACGATATCACCGGTGTCATACCAGCCGTTTTCGGGCGGGATCAGTTCCCCCGGGTTGGAGGCCTGTAGATAACCGAGCATGACATTGGGGCCGGCCACGTGCAGGCGCCCTCCTTCTTTTATTCCCGCCACTTCCTCCAATTTGAATTGGATACCCGGCAGCAGACGTCCCACCGTTCCGAGTTTGTTTTGCATGGGGGTGTTGAGCGACAGGATCGGCGCTGTTTCCGTGGCTCCGTAACCTTCCAGAATGCGGACCCCAAATTTTTCCACCCACAAATGGCGGGTATCCTCCTTGAGTTTTTCAGCCCCGGCAAATACATAACGCAGGCTGTAAAAATCATAGGGATGTCCGTAATGCGCGTAGCCGGAAAGAAAGGTGTCGGTTCCGAACATGATAGTGGCGTTGGAATCATAAGAGAGTTCCGGAATGATCCGGTAATCCAGAGGAGAGGGATAGAAGAACACTTTGGCCCCGGAAAGCATAGGTAAAAGGGTGCCGCCGGTTAATCCGAACGAATGAAAAATCGGAAGCGCATTGAACACGATATCATTAGGTCCGAAGTCGATAAGCGCCCCCGCCTGGTAGCGGTTGGCAAGAATGTTGGCGTGGCTCAGGACGACACCCTTCGGTGTTCCCTCCGAACCTGAGGTGAACAGGACAACGGCGGGGCTGTCGGGATTCTTGTTGAAACAAGCCCGTGTATAGGTGGCCTGCGGGAAGAATCCGCCGAAAAAGCCGGCAATTTTGTCGGCCCATGTTATTTTTTTGGCAAACTCCTCAAGGTAAATGACCCGCACGCCGGCTTCCTGGATGGCCTGTACGGTTTCTTCGAGGTTGGCACTTTCTACAAATCGCCGCGAAGTGAATACGGTTTTGATCCGCGCCGTCTCACACGCGGAAATGATATTGCGCTTTCCGACGGAAAAATTCAGCATGGCGGGTACTCTGTCGTAAGCCTGCAGGGCGAAAAACGTAATGACCGTGCTGACCATGTTGGGAAGCAGAACTCCTACGAATTCCCCGGGTTGAGTGATATGGGAAATCGATTTCCCCAGGATGAAACATTTGGTGAGAATATGGTCGTAGGTGACTGGGTCCCGTTGCACGTCTTCGGCGATGACGTGGCTGGCGCCATGGGCGGCTTTAGCGTCCAGTAAGGACTGGAACAGGGTGGTGCGGTAATTGCTGGCCTGGAACATCATCAGAGCCATCATGTCATACATCTGTGTGCCGGCGACGTTTCTCCGGGCGGCGCCTTTGATGTTATCGGGGATGTCGATCTTCCGGGGTTCCAGGATGGTGAGTGTGATCTTGGGAAACCAGCGCGTACGGATTTTTCCCTTCAGCCGGGAGAAGGGCGTGTATTGGGCGCCATCGATCCGCACCGGAAGAATATGGGCCTCCGATTTGTCAGCGACCATTCCCGACCCTTCATACACTTTCATCAGAGCGCCGGTGACGGTGATCCGCCCCTCGGGGAATATCACCACATGAGTTTTATCCTGAATGGATTCGATGAGCGACTTGGTGGCCATGGGTTTGGTGGGGTCGAGGGGAAATGTTTTCACTAAATTGATAAAAGGTTTGACCAGCCAGTGTTTGGCCACCTGGGTGTTGATGGCGAACGTGAGTTGGGAGGGAAAGTAGGTGGCGATCAGGGCGGCGTCCAGATACGATAAATGATTGGCGACGATGATGATCTTTTCCTTCTGAATGGCCCGATAGTTTTCCATGCCCCGAACTTCGACTTTGTATAGAGCGTTGAAGATCCAGTAAAGAATGGATTTGAGCAAAGCCGCTGGAAGAAGCTGGCAGGCATACACCGCAACGGCGGTGTTCATGACCGCCACGGTCAGGAAAACCTGGGTGACGTCGAAGCCCAGAGTGAGCATGACAATGGTGCCGACGGCGGACATCACCATGAACAGCGCGTTCAAGACATTATTGCTGGCGATGGTTCGGGACCGGTAGGCGGGTTCGCTTCGGGACTGGATGATGGCATACAAGGGAACAATATAAATGCCGCTGCAGACACTGACCATGAACATGTCGCCCAGGATGCGCCAGCTGGATAAATGCGAGAGAAACTCGGCCGCGCCGATCATTTCCTCACCGATGTTGATGAAACTCTGCTGGCTGGCGAAATAGAGGTCGACCGTGAACAGCGACACCCCGATGATCCCCAGAGGAACAAAGGTGGCTTCGACTTCGCCCTTGAGCATCTGGTTGCACAACAGGGATCCGATTCCGATTCCCACTGTGAACATGGTCAAAAACAAGGTGACCAGCTGTTCGTTGCCGCCGATAATGTCTTTGGCATAGGTGGGAAATTGTGCGAGGAATGTGGCTCCCACCAGCCAGAACCAGGAAATGCCGAGAATCGACAGAAAAATTTCACGGTTCTGGCGGGAATGGGACAGGATCACCCAAGTCTCCCGAATGAAATTGTAATTCACCTTGAGTTCCGGCGAGGCGGGCTTTCCCTCGGGGATGTAAAAACTGCTCACCCATCCCAGAATGGCCACCCCGATGATCATCGCGGAGATCAATAGAATGCCGTTCTCGGCAAGAACCAGCAGACCCCCCAAAATGGTCCCGACCAGAATGGATACAAAAGTACCCGCCTCAATCAATCCGTTACCACCGATCAGTTCGTCCTGTTCGATTTTCTCCGGAAGGATGCCGTATTTGATCGGGCCGAAGAACGTGGATTGGGTGCCCATCAGAAACAGGACAGTCATCAGGAAGCCGACGCTTTCCATCATAAAACCGATGGTGGCCCCGATCATGAGAAGTATTTCCACCAGTTTGATGATTCGAATCAGAAATACTTTTTCATATTTGTCCGCCAGCTGACCTGCGGTGGCTGAAAACAAAAAGAAGGGCAGGATAAATATTCCCGCGGCCAGGGTGACCATGATTTGCGGATTGAGGCCGGCTTTCTCCGCGGTGACGTAGGTGATCAGGATCACCAGGGCGTTTTTGTACACATTGTCGTTAAACGCGCCCAGAAACTGCGTGATGAACAGTGGCAGAAAACGGCGGGTTTTGAGGAGATCAAACTGGTTGTGAAGCATGAAGGGCCCTGGGTGTGAATGGGAGATCGGAATGAAAGCCGGGTTCCGCTGACCCATCAATCATCCTGACGTAATAGATATTTTAGCATTATTCGGTTTCAGTTTTGGAATGCGTTTTCGGGGAGAGATTTTTTCTGGCGCGGGCCGGGTTTCCCGGTTTGACTTCCCGCGCTCTCCATGATTATAGTCTTCACAGGCCGGCGAGTCCCAGCCCTTCGCCTGCAACGTTTTTCAGGAATTTCCAGTAACGCATTTTTTGAGATTCGGGAGTTGCCTCGTTGTCCATCCTCAGTATCGGCCTCATTCTTTTGTCTTCCTTGTTTCACGCCGTGTGGAATGTGTTGACCCAGACCAGCCGTAACTCCAACCTGCTGTCCGGACTGAAAGGGGTATGGATTATGATTCTGGGACTCGGCTTGTACCTATGGCACGGGAACCCATTTTTTCCACCCCAGATCGGACTTTGGATTGTCCTGTCCGGAGTCTTGCACGGCCTGTATATCTTGAGTTTGTCCCAGGCCTACAGCGTTCAGGATATCTCTTATGTGTATCCGATTGCGCGCGCGGCCCCGGTATTTGTTCCCGCGTTTTCCTGGTTTTTGCTGGGAGAGCGACTGGGTCCGGCATCCTTTCTGGCCATCGGCCTGATCCTGCTGGCGGTGTACATCCTCCATTTTGACGGCCACCTGATCCGGGGTTTTCAAAACCTGTGGGACGCCATCCTGCACAAAGATTTGCGTTGGGCTTTCATCACGCTCGTGTTGGTGGTGGGGTACAGTCTGGTGGACAAACACGGGATGGATCTGTTCTTCCAGCATCGCCCCGATGAAAAACTTGCCAACGGGCTCACATTTTTCTTTGCCGAGGCCATGATCGGGTTTTCCCTGTGCAACCTGTATCTGTTCTGGCGCTATCCCCGGCGGGAAATTGCGAGTGTCTGGCGAGCCGAATGGCTGAGGGGGCTGGTGGCCGGGGCGGCGACGGTCGGTTCGTACGGCCTCATTTGCGTGGTTCTGCAATCCGAACCGGTGAGCCAGGTGGTGGCGGTGCGTCAAACCAGTGTGTTGATGGTGGTCGTCTGGGGATGCTGGAAGCTGGGCGAATCATTTGGAAAACAGAGAATTCTCGCCGGTGGTCTGACTGTCCTGGGAGTGAGTCTCATGGCTTGGGATTGATTGCCACTTAATTAAAAAGATTTAATGTCCATTCCCGGGAGGGACTATATAATAGAGGCGAGGTCCCGGTAAGGGAACTCTCTTTTCAAAAAGTAATTCCATTCCCGATTGTCGAGGTGTCGTGTGAAATTTCTTTCGATTCGATTGATCCTGAAACTGGCCGTAGCGGTTTGGCTGATTTTTTCCTGGACGTCAGCCGATGCGGCTCAGCGCGATTCCCGCACCCTGGTCCTGGATAACGGGATGAAGGTTCTGCTTGTGCACGATCCCGATGTCGACAGGAGCGCGGCCGCTCTGTCTGTGGGCGTCGGGCATTTGTATGACCCTTGGGAGAAGCAGGGGCTGGCCCATTATCTGGAGCACATGCTGTTTCTGGGAACGAAAAAATATCCCCAAGTGAGTTCCTTCAAGGATTACCTCAATGCCCACTCCGGCCGGAGCAACGCCTATACGGGAGGGAATATCACCAATTATTTTTTCCAGTCCAGCCATGATGCGTTCGAAGGCGCGTTGGACCGTTTCAGCGGTTTTTTCAGTGCGCCGCTGTTCGCTAAAAAATATGCCGAGCGCGAAGTCAACGCGGTCAATAGCGAGTTCGATAAAAACCGTTTGCAGGACGGTTGGCGGAGCAATCATCTCGTCAATCAAATCACCGAGAAGGGGCACCCCCTGAGAAAATTCGGGATCGGCAACAAGGACACCCTGGCGGGCGACAACCGCGCCATGCTCCTGGCGTTTCACAAAAAATATTACGCGGCCTCGAATATGCGGCTGGCGGTTCTTTCCAAGCTTTCCCTGCCGGAGCAGGAACAACTGGCACGGAAGTATTTTGCCGATATTCCAGATCAGCCCGTGGACAAACCCTTCGTGAGTCCCGATTATCGCAAGCCGTTGAAGGGTAAATACCGGTTCATCAAAATCAAGACGATTAAAGACACGCGCTCCTTAAGCCTCGACTTTCCCACGATCAAACTGCACGATCATTTGGACAGCAAACCGGCGTCGGTGGTGTCTTCCGTTCTCGGTTATGAGGGCAAGGGGTCTTTGCTATCCAAGTTGAAAGAGGAGGGCCTTGCGTTGGGCCTGTCCGCGGGAGGAGGATACAGTCACCCGAATCTTTCTTCGTTCGATATTTCGGTGAGCCTTACCCAGAAAGGTGAACAGGAATATCAACGCGTGATGGAACAGATATTCGCCTATATCGAGATGGTCCGCACAACGGGTATAAGGGAATACACCTTCAAGGAAAGTCAGGCTATGGCGCAGATCGATTTCGACTGGAAAAGCCCGCGGGAAGGCATGGGCTATGTGGCCGGCCGGGCGGCCCAGATGCAGAAATATCCGCTGGAGGAGATCGAAACCCTGCCGTACCTGATCAAAAAATACGAGCCCGAAGCCTACCAGGCGATTCTGGAAAGCCTGAAACCTGAAAATATGTTGGTCAGCCTGCAGAGTCAAAAGGTGGAAACTCATCAGGTGGAAAAAATTTTCGGCACGCAATACGCTTTCGAGGAAGTGGGCGGCGAATCATTTCAACGGCTGGCCAACCCGCCTCGGATCGAAGGGGTGACTTATCCGGAGCGAAACGATTTCATTCCCTACGATCTGGCTTTGATCGAAAACAAACCCGTCACCGTGCGGGATGACGAGAGCGCCAAAGTCTGGTTCAAATTCGACGACCGCTTCAAACAACCCAAAGTGTTCATCCGGTTTCTGATTGAAACGCCCCTGGTTTACGACACGGTGGAACATCTGGCGCAATCCAAATTGTATGACATTGCTCTGCATGAGGGATTGAATGAAATCACCTATCCCATTTCCCTGGCCGGTTTGTCCTACAGTCTGGGCATTGAGAAGCGGGGCCTGACCCTGTCGGTCGGCGGCTATTCCGAACGCACCATGGATTTGCTTCGGCTGGTGGCAAAAAACCTGAAACAGGTTCGCATCGATGAAGAAAAATTCAATAACCTCAAGGAAGCCGTTATCCGCAGTGTTGAAAACCGCAAGTTGGGTCAGGCGTATTCGCGGGCGTCCTATTACAACCGGCAGCTCTGGACGGCCAAACAATACAATGAACCGGAATTGATCGCCGCGTTAAAATCGGTGACTCTGAATGACATCCGGGAGTATGCGTTGAAACTTTATAACAAAGTGTTTGTCAGCGGTGTGGTACACGGTAACTGGACCGCGGCACAGGCCCGCAAGAGCCTCGATATCGTGCTGGAGGAAATCAAAGGCCGGCCCCTGCCGGAAGCGGAAAGGTACCAGGAAATCGTTAAAGTTTTCAGCCCGATGGACAAAATACTATTTTCCAATAAAATCGCCGATAACAACAACGCTCTTTATTACAACTTACAGGTGGGGGAGCGGAGTTTTGAGGCGCAGGCACGCATTTCGCTGGTGGCTTCCATTGTCGATAGCGATTTTTACACCCAGATGCGCACCAACCAACAGCTGGGATATATCGTCTGGAGTTTTCAGAACCGGGTGGAAGAACGGCTGTTCTTCAAAATGATCATCCAGTCCGCCGGGTACGGCCCCTTTGAACTGCAGAAACGCGTGGAGGCGTGGATGGCGACGTCGGACAAACTCTTCAATGAACTGTCCGGCGAAGAATTTGAAAAGCACAGGAACAGTATGATTGTGTCACTGGAGAAAAAGGGCGACAGCATCGCCGAAGTGGCGGGTGATTTGTATTACCATGCCGTTGACGAAAAAGGCGACTTCGATTACAAAAAGAAGCTGGTTCAAGCGGTAAGGAAAATCAAAAAAGAAGAGGTCGTCAAGGCCGGCCTGAGGATTTTTCAGGACCCCAAGGTGGCCCGGTCCGTTATTCTCATGCGGTCACGAAACAATAAAGACGAAGTTCCGGCAGGAGTCTTAACCACTATCGAACAACTCAAAAAGGAACAGGCGGAGCATGCCGCTGTTTCTTTTCAATAGAAGTCCATAGCGAAATTCACTTGAGCCTGCCCCGCCGTGAGGAGGTTTTTTGATGGCAATCAGGCGAATTGAATTTCCGTATCGAGATTGGAAGCGACCGGGTGGGGGGTACAGGACTCCGTGACATACCGTGTGGTATTTTGCGCGTTCAATTTGTTGAACAGGAAATGAAATTTCGCCTCCAGCTCTTTCCCGATTCCACTCTTGATATCTTCCGAAAGATTCCAGAACTGAGGCCTGAACGGTCCGAATCCCTTTTTGCGGGTTTTGTAAATGAATTGCTCATCGGTCATGCCGGGTTTTTTCTCATTGGCGAAGTGTTCATGCAGGTGGGCGTAGATTTCTTTTTTGAACTCCGCCGGGAAATGCGGGCTTTCATAAATCATGTTCTGAAAATCCGTGGCCAGATGAATTTCCGCGGTTTCCAGTTCGGGAAACTTATGGAACAATTCTTCGGGCAGGGTGGAGGCCCCGTGTTGCACGGCACCGGCGAGGTGATACTGCTCCCGTGAAATGCGCGACAAGTTCTTCAGAGTTTCAAAATCCAGTTGCACATCCGCCACACTGCCGTCCGGCAGGGGTACGCCGCCGTGGCTGGTGCCCGTCTGAATGGAAATTTTGCTGATTCCCTTGAGCTTGGGATCGATCTGGGCCAATTGCTCGTTGAAATTAGCCATGTACGCCCGCAGTTCGGCTTCGTTGCTGTTTTCCTTGCCGACTTCGCCGATTTCCCCGCCTACTGATACGGTGACGCCTTCCGGTTCCTGTTCCCGGACAAACGAGGTCAACTCGACGCCCACTTCATAATTCAGCCGTTGTTGTTCGTTGACGTCCTCGAAATCGAGGGAGACCAGCGTTGAGGTATCGATGTCGATGTTGTAAAACCCGGCACTGATGGCCTCGCTGATGAGGTCCTTGATCCCTTGGACTTCCTTATCCCGGTTTTCTTTAAATTTTCCGGCATTGATCTGGAAATGGTCGCCCTGGACAAAGACCGGGCCGCGGAATCGCTCACGGATCGCCGCGGCCAGTATCACCGGGATCAATTCATGGGGTCTCTGGAAGGTGTAACCAATTTCGGATTTGGCTATTTCAAAAATGAAAGCGCCGCAATCGGTATCTTTGGCGGTCCTGAAAATAGCGCGGGTCATCTCGTAAGGCAGTCCCCGGATGTTGAGGGCGGGAACCGTGTAGCCTTTGTTCTTGCCCTGACCGCGGGCTTCATACAGGCCCTGGATTGAGGCGGGAACGATTCCCAGCAATTGCGCGACCGACTTGATGATATACCGGCAATGCCCCCGGATCTCTTTATTCTCGTTCAACACGGAATTCTTGACCAGAATGTCCAAAGAGGTGCCGATCAGTTTGTCCTCATTCTCCAATTGAACCAAGGTCCCGTTGGACAGGCCGATGATTCCTTTCAGATGTCCGGTCAGGTCCTCTTTGCTGGAAAATAACATCGGGGTTCTCCTCTATGAACTTAAAGGCTTAATTAACAATAAGATGAAACCTAAATCACCCAAATCTTTGAGCTAAGTGTGGGTTTGATTGATTGAAATCCGTCCGGGTTTGCGCGAAGTTGTTGTCTTGGACAGTACGAATACTGCTTAATTGTGTGTATAATCCATCCTTGAATTTCGAGGGGATTATAACCCAAAGTCGGTCCGATGAGGTTGTAAATTTTCGCCGGTTTCCCTCGGAGTTAGAGGCCAGAGAATTCAATAGTTTGATTTCCCGGAATTTCCGGAAGATCGGACTTGTACCTCCCCGAAACTCGGAAAACCCCGGGGTCTGCCGGGAGAGGTGAGGTACCTCATTTATGAGGGCTTTTGTATTGACACCCCCCATATTTTTGCTAGAATTCGCAAACAATTGAGACTGTTGGTTTTTTGGGGGGAACATCCCGCCATCAGGCACTGGATTCATTGATCGTTCACCTAACATACAATTCGATTTGAGTTTTAGATAAGGGAGAGACTAACCCCATGTTCAAGAATATTTACATTCCTGTCGATAATTCCGACTACTCGAATGCGTGTATCGACCTTGCTTTGGAATTCGCCAAAGGATCGGATACCACCATTTCCGCCAGCCATGTGTATGCGGCCAAAATGCACGACGTCCGCTTCCGGCAAATGGAAAGCGGCCTGCCCGAGGAATACCAGGATGAAAAGGAGCTCTAAAAAGAACGGGCCATCCATGACCAGCTGATCACCAAGGTGATGGAGGTCATCACTGATTCCTACCTGGATGTGCCTAAATACAAAT
>JAPUGN010000141.1 GCA_027298165.1 Nitrospinota bacterium | reverse complement strand
GTTATATTGGAAACAATTCCCTGCTCCGCAGTTACACCGCTCTGGGGGACAACTGCTCCGTCGGTTACGGGGTGGAGCTGAACAACTGTGTGGTGCAGAAAAATTCCCATATCGGACGCCTATCGTTCATCGGCGACAGCGTGCTGGGAGAAAATGTGGATATCGGCGCGGGTACGATGACCGTCAACCGGCAGTTGGACTGGAGCACCATCAAGGTCAAGCATCGGACCAAAACTAAAGATACGGGCATCATTAAGCTGGGATCGTTCATCGGGGATGATGTGGTCATCGGCGCGGGCAATTCCATCGAGCCCGGAACCGTGATCCCCCCGGGCAAGGTTCTGCCTGCCCATTATTCCGTGACCAGTAAATAGAAGAATAAATTTATGTGTGGAATCGCCGGGGCCGTCGGCCTGAAAGACATTTCAAAAGTTTTGTTTGACGGTATTCGTAACCTCGAATACCGTGGTTACGATTCCTGTGGCGTCGCCTTGATGAACCGCAACAGCATCATTGTCAAAAAAAACGTGGGCGGTGTGAATGACGTCTACCAGAAGGAGGGCGTGCTGAGGCATACCTCCAAGCTGGGCATCGCCCATACCCGCTGGGCCACCCACGGGCAGGTCACCCGCAACAACACCCATCCCTTTTTATCCTGCGATAAAAATTTTGCCGTCATCCACAACGGCATCATCTCCAATTATCGGGATTTGAAAACCCGCCTGGAAAAAGAAGGGCACCAGTTTGTCTCGGACACCGATACCGAAGTCATTCCTCACCTGCTGGAAAAATTTTTCAAGAAAACCTCGGATATCGAGACCAGTCTCGTACAGACCCTCCACCAGTTGGAAGGCACCTTCGCTCTGGCTTTCATCACCAACCACCAGCCCGACCAGATCTATTGCGCCAAACGGGAGTCACCCCTGTTGTTGGGGATCGGGGATGAGGTGAAGTTCATCGGCTCGGATTTCAACGCGTTCATCGACCGCACCAAGAACGCGGTGATCATCGACGACGACGAATACGCCATTGTTTCCAAGGACGGCTACACCGTCAAGAACTTCGTCACCAATCAGGAGGTCGAAAAGTCCATCACGCGCATCGAATGGGACAGCGAAACCTCCAAGAAGGGCGGCTACCCGCATTACATGCTGAAGGAAATTTACGAACAGCCGCAGACCGTCGTCAAGGCGCTGGAGGTGGAAGATAAAACTGTCGACCGCCTGGTGAATATGATCTACAAAAGCAAAAGCGCACATCTGGTCGGAGTCGGGACGACATATTACGTGGCGATGTACGCCAACTATATTTTTTCGGCGCTGGCCGGCCGTTACATCCCCGCCATCAGCTCGGACGAGTTTGTTGCCCTGTCGCCGGCGGACAAGGGCAGTTTTGTGCTGGCGGTGTCGCAGTCCGGCGAAACATATGACACCCTGTCCGCCCTCAAGCATGCCAAATCCAAGGGCGCGAAAACCGGCGCCATCGTGAACGTGATGGGTTCGTCGATCTCCCGGATGGTCGATTGCCTGGTCCTGCAGGGATCGGGACCGGAAATATGCGTGATCAGCACCAAGGCGGCGCTGGCGCAGATGATTCTACTCACCCGCACCGCCCTGAAGCTGGGCCTGAAGAACAAAAAACTGACGCAAAAAGCCTATAACGGATTCATGAAATCGCTCAAGTCCCTGCCGGACATCATCGAGGGCCTATTGAACGAGCGTTCGGGTTTTATTCACCGGATCGCCCACCACCACCGCAACGTCAATAACTGGCTGTATCTGGGGCGAGGCGTGTATTATCCCATCGCCTTGGAATCCGCCCTGAAAATGAAGGAAGTCGCCTACGTTCATGCCGAGGGCATGCCCTGCGGATTTTTGAAGCACGGCACCCTGGCCATGATCGATCCCGATATCTATTCCATTGTGTTCATTCCGCCCAACTCCGAGAAAGTGCTGTACGAGGCCACCCTGGCCAGCGTCGAGGAAATACGCGCGCGCTCCGGATTCGTTCTGGGAATCCACTTCGACGAGCGCAACCGCAACCCGGATCTGTTCAGTGAAGAACTGATTCTACCGCCGGTACCGCCCATCATCGGACCCTTGATTCAAATGGTCATCGCCCAGCTGTTCGCGTATTTTACGGCGACCTCCCTGAAAAGGAATGTGGACAAGCCTCGTTCGCTTGCCAAATCCGTAACGGTGGGTTAGGCTTGGGTTCGGACCAACCTCCAATCTTGATTTAAACACGTAACCCGAATTTGAACCATGGGCGCCCGCACCTGTGATGCGCTGTATTTTAATCAAAGGATTTTTTTGATATGAAACAGGTTTCAACGGTATTGACGATTGCCGGTTCTGATCCCAGCGGCGGCGCCGGCATCCAGGCGGATATCAAAACCATTTCCGCCTACGAATTGTTTGCGACTTCGGTGATCACCTCGATCACCGCCCAGAACTCGAAAGGCGTGCAGGCGACGTTTGACCTGGAGCCGGAAACAGTGGAGGCGCAATTGAATGCGGTGCTGGAAGACGCCAAACCCGCCGCCGTCAAAACCGGCATGCTGGGCAACGAGGTGCTGGTGGAATGCATCGCCCGGCGTTTGAAGCGGGCGCGGATCAGAAACCTGGTGGTCGATCCCATCATCCAATCGTCCAGCCGCAAGACCCTGCTGTCCAAAAAAGGCGTGACGGCGCTCAAGGAAAAACTGCTGCCGCTGGCTTTACTGGTGACGCCGAATCTGCCCGAAGCGAAGGCGTTGTCCGGGGTTCGCATTACTCGGCCGCAGGATCAGCTGAAAGCCGCCAAAGCGATACTCAAAACCGGAGTTCGCAGTGTGTTGATCAAAGGCGGACACGCAAAAAACAATGCCGATGATTTCTTTTATGATGGCAAGCGGGTTGAAATCTTCAAAGGAGAGCGCATCGGCCAAGGCGACTGGCATGGTACCGGATGCGTGCTGTCCGCCGCTATCGCTTCGGGACTGGCGCTGGGGTTGAGTTTGACGGCGGCGATTCAGAAGGCCAAGGGCTGGGTGACGGCTGGCATCGCCGGCGGCGTGGGCACCGGCAACGGCTTCGGAAGCGTGAACCCGATGGCCGCTGTGTTCGCCCCAAAGAAACGGTTCGAATTGATTCAAGACCTGTCCGCCGCGGTGGAGATTCTGAAGCAAAACCGCATTGGGTTATTAATACCCGAGGTGCAGTCGAACATCGGCGTCGGTCTGCCCGACGCTCACAGTGCGGAGGACGTGGCGGCCATTCCGGGACGCATCGTCAAAAACGGCAGCGATATTTTTACCGTGGCGGCGCCGCAGTTCGGCGCCTCCCAGCACGTTGCCAAAATCGTGTTGACCGCGATGCGGTTTGATCCTGCCATGCGGGCGGTGATGAATATCAAGTTCACCGATTCCATTTTAAAAACCTGCCGGAAACTGAAATTCAAGATCGCCTCGTTCGACCGGGTGCAAGAACCCAAAAACGTCAAACAGCAGGAGGGTTCTTCTCTCGAATGGGGGACGCAC
>JAPUGN010000140.1 GCA_027298165.1 Nitrospinota bacterium | reverse complement strand
GAACATGGCTCCGTCAAGACGCCTTGTCAAGGAGACCTTAGCGTAACGCAGGCTCAAAAATATTCCTCCCTTTACTAAGGGGAGGATACAGGTGGGGTTGGTTTTGAGGGGATTAATAAACTAACCCAAAAGGAAGGAAATGGTTATCATAACCTCCCCTGTATCCCCTTCCTTCGACAAGCTCAGGACAGGCTCTTTAAGGAGGGGAATATGGTTGTTATGCCGAGCCCTTCGGCAGGCTCAGGACAGGCTCTTGGTAAGGAGGGAAGGGTTTTGAGCTGGCACCAGACCCGGTCCGGCGGGCGGCCCGCCGATCAGGTCAAAAAGTGAGAATCGATGGAAGACAACGAGCACAAAGAACCGAGAAAACCGCGCCGGGAAAACCTCATTTTCACCATCTGGGTGGCCACCGGCTACACCGTGCTGGTCCTTTCCATGGTCGGATGGATGGTCTACATGGAATTTTTTATGTGAATAGGGATTAGACAGGAAAACAGGATAGAATTTACCGCAGAGGACGCGAAGGAAATAGAGTTTTAGCTTGTCCCCCTTCGACAGGCTCAGGGTGACATAAAGGAAGAATCCCCCTAACCCCCTTTACAAGGGGGGATAAAATCTTTTCTCTGTGACCTCTGTGGTGCTAAATCCCCCCGGCCCCCTTCACAAAGGGGGAGGCAGAATCTTTATCAGAGGATAATCATAAATTGGAATTGTGGGGCAGGGCTAAATTGAGATATTTGCCGCGCTCGCCGACCATCAGGCGTTTGTCTTCCAAATCTTTGATGATGTCTTCCAATTTGGCGCGCTCCACCGACTCGCCTGTTTCCTTGAGATGCGCGTCTATCTGGTCCAAATTCCGGGGCGCCTCGTTGCAGAACGCGAAGGCTTTGCCTGCCGCCCCCTCCAGCCGGTATTTCTCCGGTTGCTCCGCCGACCGTTCGTCGTACACGGTGACGAAGTCCATCGACTTGGTGAACATCAGGTAGGGCAGGCTCTCCGATTGGTGCCGCTCTTTCCAATGCGCCACCGTCTGCTGTAATTCTTCCACCAGGGCGGGGTCGATTTTCAGATCAGACTCGAATTCAAAGTCGTAGGACACTTTCATGAGGTCGATGGTGTCGCCGTCATACACATAAGGGTAGGCCTCACCGGGACCGGTGATGCGGATGCCGTACTGGTCGGGCCGCGTGAAGTAGGGGCTGAATCGTTCCAGCCAGATGTCGCCGACAGACATCGGCGGTTGCAGATGGGTGAGTGATTGGATCAGGTCGATCTGCTGGCGGTAGTCGGCGTCGGTTTCCTGCGGGAAGCCGGTCAGAATACTCCAGGTGACTTCCATGCCGTAATACATGGCCCACTTCAGGCAGAAAATATTCTGGAGCGGGCGCACGCCCTTGTCCATTTCCTGCAGTTGGTTGGCGCTGAAACTTTCGATGCCGGGCTGGATGACATTCACTCCGCCGTGGGCCAGGTTCTTGATTTGCGCTTTGGTGAGGTTGCTCTTCACCTCGATGAAAAACTGCAGGTCGTAATTGTTCTGCGCGAATTTCCCGAACAGGCCGTCGATGTATTTCATCTCCAGGATGTTGTCCACCAGCCGGAAGCGGTAGCTGTTGTAGCGTTGGGACAGGTCGGCCAAATCGGCGTGGACCTGCTCCATGGACCGCGCCCGAAACTCCATGGTCGAGGCGTTGAGGCCACAAAAAGTACAGTGATGTTTCTCCCCCCACCAGCAACCCCGCGCGGTTTCGTACAGGATGATCGGATTGTCTAGCAGGGGGGACTGGGGATCGATCTCTTTGATCTGCTCAATGTAATCGTCGTAATCCGGCGGGCCGTACTTCTTGAAATCGTTGAAATTTTCTTTGTTCTCCTCGAAGCGGATGTCACCGTCCACCCGGTGAATCACGCCTTTGGGAATGGGGCCCTCCGACTCCAGCGCCTCCATCAATGCGGGGAGAGAGTCTTCCGCTTCGCCGGAGATGACGTAGTCGATCCACTCGAACACGCGGAAATATTCGAGGCCCATTTCCGAGTCGAAATTCGATCCGCCAAACAGGATCTTTATAGAAGGGTATTTTTCCTTGATCAACTTGGCCAGGGTGACGCTGGCGATGTTCTGGTTGAAGGTCGAGGTGAAGCCCACCACCTCGTAATTCCCCCAATTTATGGACTCTACGGCCCAGTGGAGGAATTCCGGAACCATTTTAACTTTAACGTCATTCAAAAATGACAATGGTCGGTTTATTGTCTGGCTGATACTCTGGAGATGGGATTTGAAATGCTCCGCGTACTCTTTGTTTCCCTTGGATTCACCAAACAGCATGTGGGAGAACAGCCATTCGCCGATCAGAAACCGCTCCTCGCACAATTTGTTGTAGACCTCCATATCGATCTGGTGGGCGAAATGGAGGTTCAGGTAGAAGCTTTTCACCTCGTGCCCGTGCGTTTTCAGCAGGGTCGAAAGCGTCCCCAACTGAATGGACGGGTACACGTGAAAGCCGAACGGCATGTTGACTAATGCGACTTTAGTTGCCATGGCAGTAATCTTATCAATTCACCTACCCTAATTCATCTCAAAATTGGGCGGAGAACAGGCTCAGCGACAGAAATCGGAGCGTCCATGAATCCCACCCGGAAAGGCCAAGCTTCCCACGGACGAGGTCCGGGCGGTTTTTTCTTGGATTTTGCGGTATAATTAGGTATTATGTCGGGTTCTTGTTGAATCCTTCCCCGGTTTCTCCAAATCACACCGACACATTTTTCGAGGAACACCCCACAATTATGAGTAGTGAATTTATCCGCAACATCGGCATCATTGCGCATGTCGACCACGGCAAGACCACACTGGTGGACTGTCTTCTCAAGCAGTGCGGCACCTTCCGCGACGACAAGGTGATGGAGGCCTGCGTGATGGACAGCAACGATTTGGAGCGCGAGCGCGGCATCACCATTTTTTCCAAGAACGCGTCCATCCGTTATCAAAAATATAAAATCAATATCGTCGATACGCCGGGCCATGCCGACTTCGGCGGTGAAGTCGAACGCATCCTGAAAATGGTGAACTGCGTTCTCCTGATCGTCGATGCCGCCGAGGGACCGATGCCACAGACCCGGTTCGTCCTCAAAAAATCGCTCGACCTGGGACTCAAGCCCATTGTGGTGATCAACAAGATCGACCGTCCCAGTGCCGACCCGGCGAAGGCGCTCGATGAGGTATTCGATCTGTTTGTGAACCTGGGCGCAAGCGACGCGCAACTGGATTTTTCTACCATTTATACTTCTGCCAAGCATGGGTTCTGCCGTCTGGAACCGAACGGGGAGAATCTAGACATGAAACCCCTGCTCGACCTCATCGTCAAAAAAGTGGAGCCGCATGCCGGCGATCCGGAGGGTGCGTTCCAAATGCTGGTGTCTTCCATCGATTACAACGATTACGTAGGGCGTATCGCCATCGGCAAAATTCAGCGCGGCATTTACCACGCGAAGAAGCAATACACGCTGATCAACCGGGCGGGTGACATGCAGGCATTTAAGATTACCAAACTGTTTACCTATGAAGGATTGGAGCAGGTGGAGGTGGATTCCGCTCTGACCGGCGACATCATCGGAGTTGCCGGGATGAAGGAGGTGGACATCGGGGAGACTATTGCCGACAGTGAATATCCCGAAGCTCTGCCGGTGATCGAAATTGACGAACCGACGCTGTCGATCAATTTTATCGTTAACGACTCTCCGTTTGCGGGGCGGGAGGGGAAGTTTGTCACCTCACGGCAATTGCGCGACCGGCTGTTCAAGGAAGTCAAAAAAAATGTCGCCCTCCGGGTCGAGGAGACCAGTGGCGGGGACGCGTTCAAGGTTTCCGGGCGGGGTGAGCTTCATCTCGGCATCCTCATTGAAACCATGCGCCGGGAGGGCTATGAGTTTGCCGTGTCCCGACCGGAAGTGGTAATGAAGGAAGTCGATGGTAAAACCCTGGAGCCCGAGGAGTTCGTTATCATTGACGTGGACGAAACCTATATGGGGCCGGTGATTGAGGCGATGGGACAACGCAAAGCCTCTATGAAGAACATGCTGCATTCCGGATCCAATATGGTTCGTCTGGAATTCGTGATTCCCACCCGGGGACTGTTCGGTTTCCGTTCTCAATTGATGACTCTGACCAAGGGAACTGGGACGTTGAATAGCAGTTTCCACAACTACATCCCTTATTGCGGTGCTTTGGCGCGACGCATCAATGGGGTTCTGATCTCCCTCGAAGGCGGGAAGACCACCGGCTATTCCATCTACAATCTGGAGGACCGGGGGACGATATTCCTGGGGCCGGGGGAAGAGGTCTACACGGGAATGATTATTGGCGAAAATAAAAAGGACAACGACCTGGTGGTCAATATTTGCAAAGGCAAAAAGCTGACCAACATGAGAACCTCCGGCTCCGACGACACCATCAGCCTTACCCCGCCGCGCCGGATGAGCCTGGAACAGATGCTGGGTTATCTGAATCATGACGAGTTGGCCGAGATCACCCCCGTCAGTATCCGCCTGCGTAAAAAACTGCTGGATGAAAACGAGCGCAAACGGGATGCCAAAAAGCAGAACGTTTCCTGAGGTTCAACGGATCGTGTCTAGTTAGAGTGGATTTATGATACCGGGGAGGGAGACTCAGATTTTCTGGCGGCTTCCTGAATGAGTTCAACGAGCTTGTCGAAATTTACGGGCTTTTGAACGTATGCATAGGCCCCGTTGCGCATACATTCCTCTTTCGCCTCCGGGCTGATGTTGGCGGTCACCATGATGACCTGAACCTCCGGTCTCCAGTCGGTGATCATTTTGACCAATTCGTCGCCGGTCAAACGGGGCATCAGGACATCCAAAAGAACCACTTTCGGATCAAAATTGTAGATTTTGGCAATGCCTTCTTCGCCTGCCTCCGCGACCTCCACTTCAAACCCTCTCAAATTCAGATTTTTTTTGGCGAGGTGCAGAAACTTTTTTTCGTCGTCCACTACTAAAACTTTCGGGTTCGATGTCTTGGATTCAGGCATAAGTATTTTCCAATTCAGGCGATAGTTTGGGTTATGAGGCTATCTAATTATTTGAAGGCATAAAGGCTTAAATAACAAGTAATTTTTTTTAATGGATTGAATTCAACCCAACCGCATCGCCTGCGGCTTTCTTTTCTGGGACCTTCCTCCAAGGGATCAACTGTTGGGGATTGCCGCCACCGGCTCCCCTGTGGAACCCCGCTGGAGCTTCTCGTTGCCATTGACCCCGTCTTCCATGGTGTCAACGTAGATCAAATCCCACAGGCCGTCCTCATTGATGTCGGCGGCATAATATAATGGCATTTCAGACGCCACGTAGATATACCGGGCCGACCCATAGTCTACATAAAATATGGGATTGCTTCCGTAATATTGCGGAAGGTTGACCAGGAGTTCGTCTGCGAGATAGGATTTGACAACAAAGTGGACGGTAAAATAATCCGCCTTACCGTTGTGATTGAGGTCGTAGCTGACACAAAGGAGCCCGTTGGGTTTAACGTCCCAACTGATCTGTGTGTCCAGTGCTGGCTGAACGAGGAAATTATCGGAAAATCCGATAGCGGGAAAATTAAAAAAGAAACAAACGGCTAATATCAAACTCAATACATTGTGGTGTTTCATGACAAACACCTCCTTACGCTTATGGCGGAAAATAAATATGGTCCGCCCATTTACAAACGGTCATTAAAAGTATTCCTCCAAAACAACAGTTGACGATTGGTACTCTTAAAATTTCTTCTTCCAGGTAGGTACCTTCAATAAACGTGCCGCTTTGAGAAAAATTCTCCCAGATTAATGTTCAACCGTTGAAATAGGGACAATTGCCGGAAATCGGCTTTTCTTGCCAAGGCTCCACAGCGCCACTTTTGGGCCCTGATGAGACAAAAATAGGCGGTGGGTAATAGTGGTAAGCTATTGAAAATAAAAGAATTATTCTGAGATTAGCCAGGGATTTACTGTTATAAGGACTTACCCGGTTACAGGGATGGACCTCTTTTTTCTTCGAATGCGGCCGCACAATTAAGGGATGTAGGCCCCCTGAGACAACATCATGGGGCTTTGTAGTACGGGTGGGTTTCGGTAAGGAATTAAGCCCAGGTGGTTCAGGGAGCGGTGTCGAACATTCCCGAAGGGCTTTCATAAAACTTTTCGTTGCCGTTGACTCCATCCTCGTGGACGTCTTTATACATCAAATCCCAGGTGCCGTCCTCGTTAATGTCGAACGCGTAAAACAAGGCTTTCCTCGAGATCACGTAAATCTG
>JAPUGN010000014.1 GCA_027298165.1 Nitrospinota bacterium | reverse complement strand
CCCAAATGCCCTGAAAAACTGGAGATTCCGAAACTGCTCAAGGAAACCCACGATCAATTGTTTGATATCCGATCCTACTTGCGGTCCGCCTTGGAAGCATTTGTAGTCAATAATTATCGAAAAGTTAAAAGCCTTTTCCTCAAATTTACCTCCTAAAACCGGGTAAAAACCCGTTAAAACAGCTAATTATTAGGATCGCCCTGCGACAACGCCTCCCCCTCCAAAATTACTTTTTTAAAGGTGGTTCTTGAAACACGACCAAACGTCAAAGTTGCCCTAAAGGGTCAATAAATATAAGCTACTGAGTTTATTGAACTAATGCTGAAGGCATTGACGGCGGGGCTTTTCTAGACTAATCTGCTACCTACACATAGAGTTTCTTGGTAAATTTACCATGATTAGGTTGCTCGAAAGATTCAAGAAATTTATTACCTAAAGGTCCCGGTATCCTTATGATTTCTCCCGCTACGCTGTCTCAGGACACTAAGTTTACACACGCTAAAATCCTGATTGTTGATGATGAACAAGGCAACATCAATGTCCTTGAAAGGATGCTGAGCGCCGCCGGTTATCACAACATCACCTCCACCACCGACTCGCGCTCCACGCCGGACATCTATCAATCACTTCATCCGGACCTGATTCTTCTGGACATCAAAATGCCGGGATTCAGCGGATTTGATGTCATGAACGCCCTCAGTGCGCTGGAAACCGAAAGCTATCTTCCGATACTGGTTCTCACCGCGCAATTGGACTCCGAGACCCGTTTGCGGGCTCTGAAGGCGGGCGCCAAGGATTTTGTCAGCAAACCGTTTGTGATGGAGGAAATGCTGGCCCGCATCAACAATCTTCTGGAAGTCCGGATGTTGCACAACTCGGTGCACAGCGAGAAAAAGTCGCTGGAAACCCAGGTGGTGATGCGCTCCCAGGAGTTGCGCCAATATCAGGTTGAAATTATCCACCGGCTCGCGCGGGCGGCGGAATACCGCGATAACGAAACGGGCATGCACGTTGTTCGCATGAGCAAACTGTGCGAGCGGCTGGGACAGGGCTTGGGCCTGAATGACCACGAATGCCAGCTCCTGCGCCATGCCAGCCCCATGCACGACATCGGTAAAATCGGCATTCCAGATCACATTCTCCTCAAACCGGCACGCCTGACATCGGAAGAATGGACCATCATGCAGTCCCACGCCGAAATCGGCGCGCTGATTTTATCCGGAAGCGATTCGGAATTTCTGCAGATGGCGGAGATCATCGCCGGGTGCCACCACGAACAATGGAACGGCTCGGGTTATCCCAATGGCCTGAAGGGAGAGGAAATTCCCATGGTGGGGCGCATTGTGACGGTCTGCGACGTCTTCGACGCTCTCACCAGCGACCGGCCTTATAAAAAAGCCTGGTCCATTGAAGCCACCGTTAAGGAAATGGAAAAAGAAAGCGGCCAACGGTTCGACCCCAAGGTGCTCAAGGTCTTTATGGACCTGCTTCCGGAAATGATCGAAATCAGCCGGCAGTTCTCCGACAACGCGGATGATGTGATGATCCGGCCCCGGCGCAAAACCTCCTGACCGAACCCCTCTCCAACCGGCCGCCTCAGGACAGCGGCAGGGCCGCCTTTTTGCCAGTCTGACATCCATCCATCAACTGTTGCGCATTCGGGTAGGTATCGTCTGCTTTGAGGATTTTTTCAAGGTAGAGCACCGCCTTGTCGCACCTGAAAGTCTTCGCATAAATTTCCGCCGTGATGAATTGAAAATGAATATCGTCCGGCTTCACCATTTCATAACGAATGCCCGTGCCGATCACTTCCCGCGGCTCGCCCCGGCCCCGGTAACTGAACAATGCGCTTTTTAACGCCTCTACATTCAGGGGATCGTTTTCCAGAACCCGGTTGGAATAGGTCAGGGATTTGCCGTAATCGTTCTTGATGTTGTAAAACTTGGCCAGGGCGTTGAGCAAGCTGAGGTCCTCCGGGTTTTTCCGGGCCTTGTTCATCAATTCGATCAAAGCGATCTCCTGCATGACCGTCCGCAACTGGCGCGGATCGTTTTTAACGGCGGCTTCCAGTTTTTCCCGCGCCTCGTCCCACCGCTCCAGCGACATGAGGTTGTACCCCAGATACAGGTTGGCGAATCCCTGCGTCGGTTCCCGGGCCACCACTTCTTTTAAATACTCCACACTGCGGGCATACTCCCCGACCTGATAATACGCATGCCCCAGGTTTAAAAGAACATCCAGGTTGTCGGGCTCCTGCTGGTGTTGCGCGAGCAGGCGGTCGATCTGCCCCCGGCCCGCCTGCAGGTGATACCGGAACAAATCGCCGCCGTCGCCGGACAGCTCGATCGCCTCCAGCAACAGTCCGCGGTTGGCATACATGACGCCGCGTTGGTACAAACCCATCACCCGGTACTGCCGTTTGAGTTGTTTCGTGTCTTTATACGCCATGCCTGAAATGCGGCGGACGACCTTCTCGACCGGGGTGCGGTTGAACACCAGCCGCTCCTGTCCCGCCAAACCGATGGCCTTACCGTAATCAAGATAAAACTCGATGCGCGGCCGGTTGTCGGTGATCATCGGCTGATCCGCCGACAACCGTTGCATCTCCTCTTCCAGAAACCAGATATTGCTGAGCAGGGAGGTTGCATCCGGAATGTGAATATCCCGCATCGCCTGCGCCACCGGGGGCTCCGCCAGGCGCTCTTTCAGCTTTTTGAAATCGATCTGAATCGGTTGATCGGAACCGATGATCAGAATCTCGTTAGCAACCGACATCCATCCGATGGCGTGCGGGAACACCGATAGAAACGTTTTGAAGTGCATGTCCACTTCCCGCGCGCTCTGGCTGTGCAGGGGAATCCACTGCGCCATCAGTCCGCCCGGCTTGAGCCGGTCCTTCGCCGCCTGGTAAAAATCTTTCGTATACAGGTTCACGGTAAACGCGGTGCGCGGCGGCGGCGGCTCGCCGGTAATCACATCATAACGCTTCTGCGTGGTCAGCAGGAAGTTGCGCCCGTCCTGAAGCACGATATTAATTTTAGGATTGTTGATGGCGTTGTGGTTCTCGTTTTGGAACGAAGGCGCGGCATGGATGACGCTCGACGACAACTCTATACTGTCCACCCGCTTCACCCGGGGATGAACCCCTGCCGCGCCGGTGGTCTGGCCCGTGCCGAAACAGATCACCATCACGTCCTCTGGGTTATCGGAAAGCAAAATCGGAACATGCGCCATCAGTTTCATGTAGCGCGTGGCAATCACGTTGGAGGCGGACATGGAAATGCCGTTGGTGATCAGCCGCTTGGCGGTGGGGTCGAGGATCCCGTAATCGTCCTCGAACACCGCCACGGTATCCGTCACCCCTTCTTCGAAAAAGAGCAGTTTACTCAGGTCCCGCTTGCCAACGTTGTCGCGCATAAAGAACCGGTCGAGCAGATTCCCGGGCATCGCCGCATTCAAGGCGATCACCCCGGCCACGGTCACTCCCGCCACGCCCTTGCGCCATCCCGGCGCGGCGTCATCTCCCGTAGCGACCAACAGCGGCACCATCAGCAGATTAAGAGTCGCCATCGCCACCAGGCTCTTTTCCATTCCCAGCCAGGGCAGCAACACAAACCCGGCCACCAGCGAACCGAAGACGGCACCCAGCGTGTTCGCCGAATAAATCCGGCCGGTAACTTTACCGATGTGTTCGTGTCCGCCCGCCGACAGTTTGATGAGCACCGGAAAACTCATCCCGAACAGCAGGGTGGGCACCCCCATCAACGCGGTTGAATCCTGGAAGTAACGGAGAAACGTTTTGCCGGGATGCGTCAGACTGTAACTGTTCCACGGCGCGGAGAGCAGACTCTCCATCGTAAACAGGGTGAACAGCACGTACATCCCGATGCCCGCCTGCAGGGCGATCAACACCGTACGCAGGGAAATCGCGCGCGCCATCAGCGGCACCACCGCCAGACTCCCAAGGCAGATACCGAGCAGGAACACCCCCAGCATCAGGCTGAACGAATACACCGTGCTGGCGATACTGAACACCAGCAGGCGGGTCCACAACACTTCATAACCCAGCGCGGTAAAGCCGCACACGCAACTGATTCCCATCCACAGTTTTTGTTCGGCACTCAACGTCCATTTTGGCCACTCGAAGCGGGGCAGGCGGAACGGCATTTTTTCGCCGGGATGCTCCTCCTGATAAATGCGGATACAGCCGATGCCGATGACCAGATTGGCGCAGGAGGCGAACAGCGCTGTCTGCAGAACACCGAAGGTGGAAATGAACAGGAAGCCGGTCAACACGCAACCCGCCGCCGCGCCCAGCGCATTGATGGAATACAAATAACCGACCTGTGTGCCCAGGCGGGTGTTGTCGGTCACGTAATATTTGCTGATGATCGGCAGGGTGGCGCCCATGAGGGTCGTCGGGATGAACATCAGCCCGAACGCCAGTAGCGCTTTGAGGGCGTTGAACAGGGCGGGCGATTCCGGGAGCCAGCGGTGCATCCACGCGTAGAATACGTGAAACTCCGAGAAGATCAGCGACATCAACGCGCTGGCGGCGAAAATGAGGAGTTCCACCCGGCCGTAGACGAGGAGCGGCGGGCTACCCTCCCGGTTCGCCACGGCACGATCGATCATGTGGCCCCAAACGTAACTGCCGAACCCCAGCCCCGCCATAAACGCCGCAAGGACAATGGATACCGAGTACACCGTATGGCCGAACACCAGTGTCAGCTGGCGCGTCCAGATGATTTCGTAAACCAGGGCGGTGATCCCGGAAATGAAGAAATAGACGTACACCAGCCGTGCCGGTTGGGGAGATAAGGCCACGGTTAAAAATCCTTTAAATGGATTGACATTAAACCTGCGTTTCAGTAGTTTTAGGGGCAGGGGAAACCCGACCAACCATAAATCAAAATGCGGGTTTTGCCAACCCCGAAGCAGAAGGAATGGAAGTATGGCCGAGGATTACACGGCACACGAAAAGGAAATCGCGGCCTCGGACCGCATCGACCACCCCTACGCCGACGAAATGGGCGTGGAGTGGACCATCGAGGCCTGGGAGCGTGTCAAGCACGCACCCGAATTTGTAAGGCCTGGTATCCGCAAACTCATGGTCCAGCGCACCGTCAAGCGCGGTTTCAAATACATCACCTCCGACTTCCTCACCGAAATCCGCAACGAGTCGATGATGCTGGTCTCCAAGCGCGTCAAACAGTTCGGCTTCGAGGAGCTGTCGATGGGCGCGTTCGAGGTCGCCAAGCAGAAAATGGCCGAGAGCCCGCGCAAGGTGGAGGTCATCGAGGAAATTGAGGATTTCCTCGCCCTGCGCACCGAGAAGAAGGAAGACATCGTCGAGAAGTTCAAGGATTATATGGAAACCGCGCCGACCAGCGGCATGCCGTGGTCCAAGGAAGCCCTGGAAAAAATGGAGAAAGTGCCGCCGTTCGTGCTCGGCATGGCCAAGCAGACCATCGAGGCGCGGGCCCGCCAGACGGGCGGCAAGATGGTGACCCCCGCCATCATCGACGAAGTGTTCACTAAAGTCATGCCCGCCTCCGCGAAAGAAGCGATGGGCATGGAAGTGACGGAAGAAGACAAGCAGAGAGACGTCGATTACGAAGCGCAGCAGGAGGAGGAGCCGGATTTCGAGTTGACCTGGCACGACGACGCCAAGGCCAAGGTCATGCGCATCCCGATTCCCTTTATTCGCGAGATGGCGATCAAGCGCATCGAAGCCAAAATCAAAAAAGAAGGCGTTACCGAAGTTTCGATGGAACTGTTCGACAAATACCGGTTCTCCTTCTAACCGGGCCACGTCCGGCCAGCGTGACGCTGGACCCAACCCTAAAACTCACCGCAGAGAGCGCAGAGGCCCCGGAGCAAGGAACGAAAATAATCCTCTCCTTCTCAGGGGGAGAGGATTAAGGTGAGGGGTGGTTTCTTTTCCTTGTTAAAGGGATTCCTACCGCAGAGGATGCAGAGATCACGGAGAAAACCCAGCGATGTCATGCTGAGCTTGTCGAAGCATGACAGGATGCCAAGAAAGTGTTTGTTTGCCAATAATTCCAAGCCCCGTCATTCAGAGCCCCAATTTGTCATCCTGAGCGAAGCGAAGGACCTGAGTTTTTCTTTGTATCCCCTTCACAACCCCGTCGGGTAGTCGAGGAATTCGGTTTCGAGGCCGAAATCAAAAAAGAAGGCGCTACTGAAGTCTCGATGGAACTGTTCGACAAATACCGGTTCACGTTTTAACCTCCCCCTTTTTGAAGGGGGCCGGGGGGATTTCCCGGCGTGGGCTGGCTTTAGACTCCCCCTTGTAAAGGGGGCCGTGGGGATTTGGGTCACCCTGCCTTTTTAATCCCCTGTATCTTCTTCGGTTAAGGGGGCCTCCATTAGATTGATCCAATCCTTTAATCTTTCCAAGTCCGCCTTACTTACCGGTAATTTATCAAAAAAAATAGTTGCTTTGTTTTTCTTTTCTAATGGAATCGGAAAAGAGTGCTCAACGTGGCTTTTTGGAGGCGAGATTAACTCTTCTCTATCTCTATAGACACGGGCCTCGGCCTTATCTGAAAATCCCAC
>JAPUGN010000139.1 GCA_027298165.1 Nitrospinota bacterium | reverse complement strand
CAGCACCAGCACGATGTCCTCCTTGCACGCGAGCAGTTGGGAGACCACCTGGTTTTCGAGCAGGATGTCCGAGTACAGCATCAGAAACCCGTTGTGCATTTTTTCCTGGGCGGCGAGGATGCTGTCCAGCTCGGTGCCCTTTATGTAATCCGGAAAATGGATGAAGGCCACCCCTTCGCCCTTCATTTGATCGCCGCCATAACCGGTGACCACGGTGATATCGGTCAGATGATTCTGGCTGAGGGTTTGGACCTGCCGCGCCAAGAGTGTTTTGCCGGCGATATCGGCCATGGATTTTGGGGTTTTCTTGAGCATGGATTCGATGGCCGGTGCTTCCCCGGCGGCGGGGATGATCACCGGGATATTGGCAAAGGTTTCATCCTGCTGGTCTTTTTCTTTGACGTCCAAAAAGCCGACCGCATCGAATATTTCACGCACCGGGGTGCACAGGGGATCGGCCTCGAGTGAGCGTTGGTTCGACAAAATGGAATTGGCGGTGTCGCGCATCGCCTTGTAGGCCGCCCGCAACAGATGGTTGGCGTAGATGATGATCTGGAATCCCGCCGCCTGCAGTTCTTCCTCAAGGATATTGTTGTAAGTTGTGGGCACGCACACCAGCGGTTTGTCCAACTCCAGTTCGTTGAGGAGGGAGCGGTATTTCCCGGCAAACTCCAGGATTTCATCCGGCTGTTTGGATTTCGAGTGGATCATGATGCCATCCACGCCTGCTTGCAGATAAGTGCGGGCGCGGGCGAGCGCATCCGCCATTCCGGTGCCGGCGATCAGGCTTTCGATACGGGCGATGATCATGAAGTCGTCGGTCGCCTGCACTTTTTTCCCGCGCTTGATCTTTTGCGCGAACACTTCGGGTTCCTGCAGGACCTGGCGGGTGCCGGCTTCCAGGCTGTTGCGTTTTGGGAATACCTTGTCTTCGATAATGACCGCCGAAACGCCGGCGCGTTCCATCTTGGACACCATGTATTCGAAGGTGCTGGGGTCGCCGCCGGTATCGCCGTCGACGATCATGGGTTTTTGAGTGACGGTCAGAATTTCCTGAATGGTGTGCAGGCGGGAATCGAAGCCGATGATTTCAATATCCGGATGGCCCTTAGAAGCGGAGTCGGTCAGACTGCTCTCCCAGATCGCGTCGAACTCGCGAGTGACCGCCTGGTCGCCGGATTGGCCTTCAATACAAATGGTATCGGCGACAATGCCGCTGAGACCGTTGTGGGCTTCCATCACGCGCACGAGCTTGCCCTTCGCCAACATGGCTTTGAGTTTGCCGCGGCGGTCTTCCGGTAAATTCTGGCTGAGCAGGGTCATGGCTGAAAGCCTGTGAGTTCAGGGTTTTCGAGGCGCTCCCGAATCCAGGAGGCGACATAGATATCCTCCAGATCGAACCGCCGGAGAATGTTCAGAATCACTTCGGTCTGGTGCGGGACCGGCAGGCGGGCGTCCACCAGGATTAAATCCTCGCCGTGGACTTTGCAGTATCCGCTTTGGGCCGGGATGTCCGGATCGGCCAGGTCGGCAAACAGAATTTCTATCGAGAGTTTGCGCGCGGTATCCTTGAGGTCTTCCAGGCGGGACAACGCCAATGAGTCTGTGTTCGAGTGGGTCATAGGGGACCCTCCTTCAGGAGGATGTTAATTCATGACCCGCGTGATGTCATTATAAATAGCGAAGATCATCAACGAAAGCAGCATGAACAAACCGACCTGGGAAGCGCGCTCGCGGTTGCGTTCGCTGACGGGTTTGCCTTTGAGGATTTCGATCAGAAAGAAAAAGATGTGGCCGCCGTCCAAAATGGGGATCGGCAGGAGATTCAACAGCCCGAGGTTGATGCTGAGCAGGGCGGTCAGCCGGATCAGTTGGTTGAATCCCTGCTCCGCCTGTTGCCCGTATATCTGGAAGATCAAGATCGGTCCGCCGATGGTGTCCGCGGGTATGGACCCGAAAATCAGTTTTTTGATACTGACGGCGATCAGGTAAGTGAGGCGCCAGGTTTCCTGAAACGCGCGTTGCACGGCGCCCGGAAGCGAGTATTGTTCCAGGACCATGTCACCGCGGAGTTGAAGTCCCAGCAGGCCGATCTGGACTTTGTTTCCTTTGGAGTCGGTAATGGTTTTGGGTGCGGGAGTCAGTTTCAAGTCATGTTCATAACCATTGCGCAAAATGTGGAAGATCAACTCCTGTCCGGGTTTGTCAATGGCTGCGGTTTTCAAATCCCGCCATCCCCTCATTTCCGTGCTGTCGATGCTGAGAATATCGTCGCCCGCCTGGAGACCGGCCTGGTCGGCGGCTGAATCCGCTTCGACGTAAGAGACGTTCCTCAGCAGGGGAGTAATGCCGATCAATCCCACTTTTTCTTTTTCACCGAACAGGTCGGTGGCTTCGCCTATTTTAGGAGTGATGGTAACGGTTTCGACGGTAGAAATATCTTTTCCGATCACGAACTCCATCGGTTGACCGGGCGCCTTGTGAACGATGTCGAGCAGTTGATCCCAGAACCGGATTTCCCGGCCGTCAACTTCAAGAATCCGGTCGCCGGGTTTCAGGCCCGCCGCCTGGGCGGGTGAATTGTCGAAGACCGAACCGATGGTGGTACCGAGGGTCGGGACGCCGACCATATAAACCACCATATAGATTGCCAGGGCGAACAGAATGTTGAACAGAGGCCCGCCGAAAGCGATCGCCAGCCGATGTTGTACGGGGGCGGCGGAGAAGGAGCCTTGGGTGTCCTGCATTTCCTCGCCCGGGTCTTCGCCTTTCATTTTGACGTAACCGCCCAACGGGATGGCGGCGAGCACAAAATCGGTGCCTTTGGAATGGAACCCGGCGATTTTGGGTCCGAATCCGAGTGAAAATTTTTCGACCACGACGCCGCACCGGCGCGCAATCAGAAAATGACCCAGTTCGTGAACGAAAATGAGCGCGGCGAGACCGATCAGGAACACCACCATTTTGGTTCCGAAGGTCAGAATGGAATCGAGGGATAATGCGGCAATATCAAACATGATGAATGCAATTACTCCGTTAATGAAAGATCGATCAGCTCCACTCCCTTGGGCACCTCGAATTGAAAGGTGGCCTCGTCCAGGGCGAGGTTGTTCCGGATGTCGCTGAAGATCATTTCTGTTTTATTTCCTAAATTATCATACACCCGGGACCCGATGATCTGAAAATTATTCTTGTCGGCGAGGAGGACCATTTTCGCCAGGTTCTGGGCTTTGTCGCGCGGGATCAGCTCGACGATGTAGATCCCATCTTTTTCAGTGACTTTTTTTATGGTAAAGGATTGGGTTAACTTGCCGCGCCCCGCCATAAAGAGAGCCGGGGTGTTGGACGAGTAGATGCTCTGGACTTTCATTTTGGTGACCTGTTGCTCGTCGGGCAGGTAAAGCCACAAGGCCTGGTCGTTGCTCACCAGAATCTGCGGATCGGGAGCTTTGTAATCCCATTTCATTTTTCCAGGTTTTTTGATTGAGACCGTGCCGTGTGCCTGTTGCGATTGGTCCAGAATCTTGAGGTATGATTTTTGAACGAACCGGGCCTCAAAGGTATCGGTGGCGTCGTATTGTTTCTGGATGGCGTTGACGATAGCGGTGGCGTCCAGCGCTATTGCCGATGGCGGAAAAGCCCACAGCAAAATCAGAATCGACAGCAGGGAACAGTTTTTAAGGTTCATTGAGGCACGCTTTCTTTGATGGAAACTTTTCGGTTGTCAATGCGCAGGTGGTTTTCCGCGATCAACTGGATGGCTCTCGGATAGATGAGGTGCTCCTGAACCAAAATGCGTTCGGCGAGGGACTCGGCATCATCAGACTCATGAACCGGCACTACGGCCTGCAGGATGATGGGACCCGCGTCGACTTCCTCGTTGACGAAATGGACCGTGCATCCGGAAAATTTCACGCCGTAATCGATGGCTTTTTGTTGGACGTTCAATCCCGGAAAAGCCGGTAGAAGCGACGGATGAATATTGATGATTTTTCCTTCGAAAGTTCGGATGAATTCCGGACCGAGGATGCGCATATATCCCGCCAGGCACACCAGGTCGACTCCCTTTTCTTTGAGTTTCCCGGCCACCGCCCGATCGTATTCCATTTTGCCGGAGAATTGTTTGGGATCGAGCCACATCGATTCAATGCCGTGCTTGTTCGCGCGGTCGAGGGCGGGCGCGTCCGGTTGGTCGCTCAGCACCAGTGTGATGCGGGCGTCCACCTCGCCATTTTCGATGGCGTCGATGATCGCCTGCAAATTGGTGCCGCGTCCGGATGCCAGTACACCCATTTTAAAATCGTTGGAAGTCATGGTTTGGTGTGATCCTATTCGCCTGCGTTTAAGAAAGCACTTCGTTGGACACGCCTGCCGTTCTTCGTCCGAGCCTGTCCCGGGCTTGTCGATCAGGTCCGGGAGGCCGGTTTTAACCCCGCCTATCCGGTTAGTGGACGGGTACGGTCTGTGCCAGGTCTTCCTGGATGATTTTAAGGAGCCCGATGTTTTGGGTGTGTCCGGATTTATGCGCCTTGATGTGGCCGCGGATCGGTTTCCCCAGCAGATAAAAGTCTCCCAGAATATCCAGGATTTTGTGGCGCGCGAATTCGTTGTCGAACCGCAGTTTGGTGTTGAGGACTTTCTCGTCTCCCAGCAGGATAAAGTTATCGAGTTTGCCACCGACACCAAAGCCCATTTTGTTCAGCATCGCCACGTCTTCGACAAAGCCGAAGGTTCGGGCCGGAGCGATATCCTCCTTGAAACTGTCGGAGCCGTCGAACTCGAAGGTGTAGTCCATAATTCCGATGGGCGCGGGGTATTCCATATGATAACTCACCCTGAAGCCGTCATAGGGTTCGATGGAAATGTAGGCCGCGCCGGGTTCCTTGGGTCCGAAGGTGTAGGTTTTTTCGATCACCAGTTCTTCGTAAGGCTCGTCCTGTTCCTCGAAGTCGCCGTCTTCGATCAATTGGCAAAAATCCCGGGCCGATCCATCCATCACCGGCGCTTCGTCTCCGATTTTGATCAGCAGGTTGTTGATGCGGTACATGTGGAGCGTGGCCATGATGTGTTCGATGGTGGAAACCGTAGCGTAACCCTTGCGCAGGGAGGTGGCGTACTCCGTGGATTGCACGTTTTCCACCCGCGCCGGGATCGTGTCGCCGCTGGAAATGTCACCGAAGATAATGCCGCTTCCCGGCGGCAGGGGCTGCATGATGAGTCCGGTCTTGATACCTGAATGCAAACCGCGTCCGCACAACACCACACTGCGTTTCAGAGTGCGTTGGAGGGGGGAATCGCCCTTGGACTTTTTTTTGGGGGCGGGTTTCTTCCGCGACGGGACCAGGGATGGTCGGAACAGGGCCGTTATTTCGTTCGGGTTGATCGCTTCGTCGGGATGAACCGTGCGTGCAATCTGGTCCAGAATCGAACGCAGTTCTTTGAAGTTTTCCGGCCAGTCGTGTTCGCACAACACCCGCATGGCGTCTTCGTTGATCTGGCTGGAGACAACTTTTCCCTTTTCTTCCAGGTCTTCAAAGTATTCGTATACCAGGGTGGGGATCAAAGCCCGGTTTTCCCGCAAAGGCGGTACAGCGACGGTATTTTCCTTTAAGATTTCGTACAAACCGGAATGAAATTCATCATGGTCCACCAGAGCTTCCAAGTCCCGGCTGGACGACGCAAAAATCCGCTCGGGAATCAGACCCTCCAGCTTTCGGGCGGCGGGTGATTTCAATGCGGCCGCCAGTTTGGCCTGGATGGCCTGCCCCATGGAGTCTATATTTTTCAGATAAACGGCCTTTTTCCCGGCACCGCTGCGGCGGGATCCCTTTTGCGGGTTTTTGCCGCGCGGGTTCGGGGCGAACAATTCCATTTGCACTTTCGGTAGAGGCCGGAGCGCACAATCGATTTTGATCAGAGGCAGATTGGATTTCTTGCTCTTGTGATGAATCGCCTGCGCGATAAATTCTTTTCCGGTTCCCACCTCTCCTGCGATCAGAACGGGCGCGTTGGTTTTGGAAACCTGCGTGACGGCCTTCTTAACCTCTACCATCATTTCAAAACAGTGGGGCAGTTTGTGATCGGTGGTTCCGGTGCCGCGGGTTCCATGGGTCCGGCGTTTTTTCTGCTTGAGAGCGCGTTCGACGGACAGTACCAATTGATCCAGGGAAAACGGTTTTTCAATGAAGTCGTAGGCGCCCAATTTGGTGGCTTTGACCGCGGTGTCGATGGTGCCGTGGCCGGACATCACCAGGACTTCGATTTCAGGATGATAGGTCTTGATGGTCTGCAACACTTCGATCCCATCTATGCCGGGAATCCAGATATCCAGCAGAACCAGGTCCGGGGGCTCGGCCTGAACCATTTCCAGCGCCTCCAGGCCGTCTTCGGCGGTGATGATTTCGTATCCCTCGTCGTTTAATATTTCCTGAAGAGACGTGACGATGTTTTTCTCGTCGTCGACTATGAGGACTCTTTCATTAGCCAAGAAAACCTCCGTGGTTGGTTTCAAACAACAGTCGTTCCAAAACCGTCATGCGGTAGGAGCCAGCACGTAATCGGGTTCTTTGGAGAATTCAAAATAATAAATTTTCCTGCCAGCGTCCAAAAACGCTTTTTCGTATTTGGTCTTGGGGATGTCCTCCCGCTCGTGCCGATATCCCTGGTCCTCGTGCAGATTGAAGAAGCGGGGGTCCGCCTGCAACGCCTCGAGGATTGCCTGGGCGTAGGCTTCGAAGTCGGTAGCGATGTGAAGGGTTCCTCCCGGCGCCATTTTACCCGCCAGCATTTCCACAAACTGCGGTGTGATCAATCTCCTCTTATGATGCCGTTTTTTTGGCCAGGGGTCCGGAAAATTGATGAACACTTCGCTGAGTTCTCCTTCATCGAACAGAATCGGAATTTTTTCGCCGGCGTTACCGTAAGCCACCCGGATATTTTTCAAATGCAACCGGTCCATCCGCGTGATGACTTTGCGAATGCCTTTGTGATAAAAATCCATTCCGATAAAGTTGCTTTGGGGCTCGCGAATGGCCATGTCGATTAAAAAATTACCGGTGCCAAAACCGATTTCCAGTTTCAGGGGATTGCCGTTTTGAAACAACCCGGCCCAGTCCGGACGTTCCTCGGGATCCAGAAAACAGGGATGCGCGTTGGCGATGTGATCGAATGGAAGTAAACGCTTGCCCATAGGATTTCCGGTTGTTCAACCGTTCTCCTGGTGGATGGTGGTGACCTGGACGATTTGAAAGCTTTGCTGTTCGCCCTCGACAGGCACCTCTATTTCGTCCCCCTCCACCTTGCCGGCAAGCGTTTTTCCGACGGGAGAAGCCATGGAGATTTTGCCGAGTTCCGGGTCGACTTCCTCCGGGAACACCAGGAAAAATATTTTTTCCTCTCCCGAATCCACGTGCTTCAACCGCAGGGTGCTGCCCAGGCCGGACCGGTCTTTGGGAATTCGATTGAGATCGATAGAGATGATGTCGCCGATGCGTTTTTGAAGTTGCGAAATCCGGCTCTCCAGAAACATCTGCCGTTCTTTCGCCGCCTTGTACTCGGCATTTTCGCTGAGGTCGCCCATATCGGTGGCGATTTTCAAGGCCTTGGGGATTTCGACATCCAGCTCTTTTTTCGAGGCCATTAAATCGTTTTCAAGTTTGTCCAGTATCGGTAATCTCATGATCGTGTATCGCTGTGGAGGGTTGTTAAATCCCTTATGCGGGAGTTATGGACTTAAGACGATAAAGGCTCTATCGAAACCCCGGAGCCGAATCTGATCCATGTGCCCCAGAGCGGTTTCATAATTGGAAAAGTTCCCCACCAGAACTTTGTAAATTTTCCGGTCGTTCTGTTGCACCGGTTGGATACGACTGTGAGGAAACCGGCGGGAAACCATCCGCGCGTTGGACGGGTTGGCAAAGACGCCCACCTGCACCGCGAAATTTCCCTGGCGAGTCGGCCGGGTAGCGGCTCTTCTTCGCAAAGCAGAAGATTTTTCCCGAAGGACCCGGAGTGTCACCGGGGTGGTTCCCTGTTCTATTATACCGAGTTTCCGGGCGGCTCCATAACTCAGATCAATCACCCGGCCGCCCACGAAGGGGCCACGGTCATTGATGCGGACGATGATGCTTTTCCCGTTTTCCTGATGCGTGACCTGCACCCGGGTATTAAACGGCAGGGTTTTGTGCGCTGCCGTCACGGAATACATATCATACACTTCGCCGTTGGATGTGGGCTTGCCATGGAAATCCCGCCCATACCAGGAGGCGATCCCTTCCTGAGAAAATCCCGAAGAGTCGCGCAAGGGATAATAGACATGGCCATCTACCCGGTAAGGTAACGATGCGACGGGACCGGAATCGTCTTCCGGACCTGGATGGGAATAGGCGGCCTCCCCGGAACTCGAAGCACAGCCTGAAACCGCACCCATCAAGGTGCAAAATATTATTATAAACGGCAATGGAGAGTTCGAGCCAGAAGATTTCACGTCAAAGTAGGTTTTGATTGTTTTCACCTCGGAGAAACCGGCCGGTGGTAGGGTCGGGTCGCATTTCAAAAAAATTCAACGTAATCCCTTCAAAAACATATATTTACGATGATATATCCCTTTTAATTGTATGCATATCCTGCGATCAGGTCAATACAAATCTGGCTGGGGCTCCCCAGGAAGGGACCCTGGAAGATTGAAAATTGGCTTCTATATTTGCGAACTTTAACCTTATACTAGATTGAGGAATTTATGAGACCAATAAGGCCGGAAGAGTGGTTTCCGGCTTTTTAATCATTATTTTTTAAGCACTTGCAAACATCATATGGTTCACACCACCCAACAAGGGATGCGGGACTCCATCATTGCCATGGCCGGAGAAAAAGGGAACATTCCCCCTTTGCCGGATATCCTCATACGCTTGGAATCAAAAATTGAAGACCCCTAAAGCAATATCAGCGATATTGCCATCCTGATTGAAACCGAGCCGATTCTTGCCGGCCGGATGATTCAGCTGTCCAACAGTGTGTTTTTCAGCCGTGGCGACAACAAGGTTGAAAATTTGTCCCAGGCGATTATTCGGCTGGGGCTCAAAATGATTCTCGACCTGGCGTATACTCTGGAAGTTCCCAAGCTCTTCATGAAGGGCAAAGGGATCAATCAGAATCGTTTTTGGCAGCACTCCCTGGCGGTCGCCATCTTCTCAAGAAATTTGAACCAGCGGCTGCAGGGGTTGGTCGTCGAGCAGGATTTGTGTTACCTTTCTGGATTGATGCACGATATCGGGATCATGGTGTTCAACTACTTGATCCCCGAGGAATACTCGGCGTTCCTCAAAGAGGTTCGCGGAATAAAAACCCCCCTGCACGAATTGGAATTACAAAAATTCGGTATTTCGCATCCCGAATTGGGTTCGTTGTTTATTGAAAAATGGTGGCCCGTTCCGGAGGAAGTCGTGACCTCCGTCGGCAAGCATTTTTTGGGCATGTCCAATCAGGGAAAAAAATATCCCATTCTGCTGGTGGTCATTATGGCCAATGCGATTGCCAATACCTATGATATGGGGAACGGTATTTCCGATTGGGAAGAACCTCTCAACTATAATTTTTTGATGCAGCAGGGCCTGTCCAGAGAGATTCTGGACGAGATTGTGGAAGAAACCCGGGAAAGTCTGTTTCTGGCAAAAGAAGTTCTTTATAAATAAATCCTGCAAAGTCTATCCCAAGTCTGACGAAAGGTGTTTTTCCGCACTCGTTCAGCATCGTTAAGAAAAACAAAAGCTTGTTTTTTCTTTGACTGCAAATTATGAATCCTCAGCCGTTCCTGGTGACATTTTATGGCGTTCGAGGTTCGCTGCCCAGTCCGATGTTGGGCAAGGACGTGCGCGAGAAGGTTTTAAATGTTCTCGAGCAGGTTCGTCCGGAAAACCTCAAGGACGCAAACGCCCGCGAAGCTTTTGTCGACAGTCTCCCCGAACATTTGAAAAGCTGTTACGGCGGCAACTCCTCCTGTGTGCACCTTTTTGTCGGCGGTCATCATCTGATCTTTGACGGGGGATCGGGTTTGCGCGTTCTGGGTAACCACCTTCTCGAACAGGAATTCGGCAAGGGCGAAGGCGAAGCCCACCTGTTTTTATCCCATACCCACTGGGACCACATCATGGGCATCCCGTTTTTTGTTCCCTTTTACCGGGAGGGCAATCGGATTAAGATTTATGGATCGCATCCCCGGCTGAAAGAACGCTTGATCGGCCAGCAGAATTTTGATTATTTCCCGGTGCCGTTCGATATCTACCTGGCGGACATCGATATCGTTTCCCTGGCGGACGAAAAGGAATGCGTGCTGGGGGATGTGCGGGTCACCTGGCATGAAATGAACCATCCAGGGCAGTGTTTCAGCTACCGGGTGGAATATCAGGGCAAGTCGTTTATCTACGCCACCGACTCGGAGTATAAGAACCTGGCGGATGGAAGCCTGAAACCCACCATCGATTTTTTCAAGGACGCCGATCTTCTGGTGTTCGATTCCCAATACACCTTCATCGAAGGCGTCGAAAAAGAAGACTGGGGTCACAGCTCCACATTCATCGGTGTGGACATCGCCCTGGAGGCAAAGATCAAAAAAATCGCCTTTTATCATCATGAACCCACCTACAGCGATTTCAAACTGGTCCATATCTTCGAACAGACCCGAAAATATCTGAACGCCATTGGCGGCGAACACCCTCTAAAAATGATCCTCGCCCAGGAAGGCCGTACTCTCGATTTGCTGAACGATTAATTCCCCTTCTCCTTGACCGGCATAATTCGTCTTGGTTTTTCTGCATGGGTCGTTTTATGCTTACCTTATGTCCGGTCCCGACAAATTCCGGTTTTCAATTGACCGCGGTGGAACCTTTACCGATATCTACGCCGAAGTTCCGGGAGAGCCGGGTTATCGTGTACTGAAACTCCTTTCCGAAAATCCCGATCATTACCCCGATGCCTCG
>JAPUGN010000138.1 GCA_027298165.1 Nitrospinota bacterium | reverse complement strand
AACAGAAATGGTTCCTGCGACACCAGCCCCACCTGCTCCCGCAGATAATCCAGACTCAGTTTTTGGATGGGGTGACCGTCGATATGGATTTGTCCCGTATCGGCATCATAAAACCGCATAAGCAGTTTGACGAGTGTGGATTTGCCGCTTCCAGTATGGCCCACCAGCGCCACTTTCTCCCCCGGCCTGAGGGCGAACGACACCTGATGCAGAACCTGTTTGGAAGGGATGTAGGAAAAATCCACCGCGTCAAAAATGACTTCCCCCTGGACCGGGGCTTTGGGATAGAGCGGGTGCGGGTCTTCCTCCACGTCCGGTTGTGCGTCGATAATCTCGAACAACCGTTCGCTGGAAGCCAGCGCGTGCTGGAGCATGTGGTTCAGGGTGTGCAGTTGGTTGATCGGCGTGTAGAACAGGCCCAGGTACCAGATAAATGCAATCAGCGTTCCCACGGTGATCTCCTGCACCTGCACCAGGCCGATGCCGTACAGGATGATCGCGACGGTGCCCAGCGAACCCAGAAACATCATCGCCGGGGAATACACCGCCCACAAGCGCATCACTTCCAGCGTGCTCTTGCAGTAATCGCCGCTCCGTTGCTCGAACCGTTTCACCTCGTGGCGCTGGCGGTTGAACGCGAGGGTTTCCTTAATCCCGGAGATGGTATCCTGCAGGATGCCGTTCATTTTGGCGGCGCGTTCCCGCACCTGGTGATACAGGCTGTGCGCCCGCACGGTATACTTCCACGCGCCGATCACCAGAAAGGGAATGGGAATAAGAGACGCCACCGCCAGCTTCCAGTGCAGGTAAAACAGGATGATCATGATGCCGACCAGGGTCAGTGTGGCAGTGACGACCTGCTCCACGCCGTCGATGAAAATCCGTTCGACATGGGTGACGTCGTCGTTGACGCGGGACATGATCTCGCCGGTCGACCGATTCTCGAAATAATTGAGCGACAGTTTCTGGAGGGCCCGGTACACGTGCGACCGGATGTCGAACACCACCTTCTGCTCGAGCCGGTTGTTGATCAGGATGCGCTTGTAATTGGAATAATTCCGGCCGAAATACGCCAGCACCAGCACCAGGACGAAGACGTACAGCCAGCCGTCGTCGACGGGGTCCACCAGCCGGTCGATGACCACCTTAATCAGCCAGGGCGGCACCAGATCCAGCAGGGTGGTGAAGATGGCGAAGCCGAGGGTCAGTGTGACGAATGTTTTATACGGTTTCAGGTAACCTAAAACGCGGAGCAATGATTTCATTGGGTGTTTAACTGAAAAAAACCGCTCGGCCGGGATTTCCGCCTGACACGGTTGCCATTCAATGATATTTTGGGTCCATTCACTTTTAGTACAGACCGGGCCGGGTCTGAAAATGCATTTCTCTAATATAAACCAAAGGGGGCGTATGGAATACAGAAAACTGGGCTCCAGCGATTTGAAGGTGTCGGTGATCGGATTCGGGGCCTGGGGGATCGGCGGGGCGCCGTTCTGGAGCAGTGAAGGGGACAACATGTCCGTCAAATCCATCAAAAAAGCCTTCGACCTGGGGATCAATTTTTTCGATACGGCCCCGGTATACGGTTTCGGCCGCTCGGAGAACCTGCTCGGGAAGGCCCTGAAGCCGGTGCGGGACAAGGTGATCCTCGCCACCAAGTGCGGCCTGCGCTGGGATAAAGAGACGCTGGGTTCCATCTCGAAAGTCGCGACCCGGCAGTCGATTATGGAGGAGATCGACCAGAGCCTGAAGCGGCTGGACACCGACGTCATCGATCTCTACCAGGTGCACTGGCCGGACGGCAAGACCCCTCATGAAGAAACCATGGAAACCCTGCTGAAAATCCGGGAACAAGGGAAGATACGGTATATCGGCGTCAGCAATTATTCCGTCCAGCAGATGCAGGACTGTCTCAAAACCGGGCCGCTGGTGTCTCTGCAACCGGAGTACAGTCTCCTGCAACGTGCCATCGAAAAGGAAGCGGTGCCATTCTGCCTGATCCACGACATCGGCGTCATCGCCTACAGCCCACTGGCGTCAGGAGTGCTGACCGGCAAATACGACCGCGACACGAAGTTTAAGGACTGGCGGAGCAAGGGCATCATCGGCCAGTTCACCGGCGAGGGGTACGTGCGCAACATCGAAAAGGTGGAGCGGTTAAAGAAAATCGCCGAAGCCGAGGGAAAAACCTGCGGGCAGATGGCGGTCAACTGGGTGATGGGTCAACCCGGGGTGGCGTCGGCGTTGGTGGGTGTAAAAAACGACCGCCAAGTGGGGGAAAATCTGAAATCTGTGGGCTGGGAATTGAATGCCTCTGTGCAGGATGAAATCAACCGCATTTTTGCCGTGGAAGGATAACCGGAACCGGCGAAACCGATCAGTGGTGGGTATCGGATCCTGGCTCGGAATATTGTCTGTAGGTGTGTAAAAAATCGCCCGAATCTTCTTTGACCTTTTCAATCAGTTGCTGAACTCCGGGGGGCTCGTTATCAAGGCGGGAAATTGTGACGACCATATCCTCCATGGTTTTTTCAATATGGTTGCGGGCGCCGAGAGTTCTTTCCTGCATCAGGAAATTGACTTGGGTTTCGAGATTCCGGGTGTCCGGCAGAGATTCATTTTGAGCCAACTGGAGCACATAGTTGTAATAAAAGAAACCGCCCACCAGCAGGATCACCGCCGTGACCAGCATGAGTTTGAGGCTCAGGATATCCCTTCGGGTTTTGCGGACCAGGCTGGCCAAGTCGTCAGAGGGCAGGGTCACATCGTCTTTGAGTTTGGAAGTTAAACCGAACGCCATATTTGGATTCCTATTGGTTTCTATTAGTGTAGCACCCGTTCAGCGGGGTCACAACGGTTTCGGCATAAAGGTGTTGATGTACCAGTCGACGATGGGGCCGCCGAAAAAAATTGAAATCAGGGTGGCTAGCGCGAGAAAGGGGCCGAACGGAATTCGGCTTAAAAAATTCAGTTTCTTGAATGCCATGCCCAGGCCACCGAAGATGCCTCCCGCCAGCGCGCCGATAAAAATAATGAACAGCACCTGTGTCCATCCCATCAACGCACCGGCGGCGGCGATGTATTTGATGTCCCCGCCACCCATCCCAATCACTCCCTTGAGACGGAAATAGCCTTCCGCGAGCAGGAAAAACATTCCACCTCCCAGCAAAAGCCCGATCAGGGAATCCGAGAATCCATTCAGATAACTGCCCGCCGCCAGGCCGAAGGCGATGCCCGGCAGGGTGATCACGTCTGGAATGATCTGGTGTTCGATGTCGATCATCGTGATGATGACCAAAGTGGGAACGACGATGGCGAAGATCAGGCCTTCCCACGAAAAGCCGAAGCGGTAAAACACCGCCGCCATGAGCAGTCCGGTGACCCCTTCGATCGCCGGGTAGATCGGCGAAATGTTCTGGCCGCATTGATGGCACTTGCCTTTCAGCAACAGGTAGCTGACCAGGGGAATATTGTCCACCGCCCGGATGGGAGTCTGGCATTGGGGGCAGTGCGACCGAGGAGATACCACCGACTGTTTTTTCGGCAGGCGCGCAATGCACACGTTGGCAAAACTGCCGACCGCCAGCCCGAAGAGCAATCCAAACAGTGTGAATATCCAGGGAGAGAGGTTCGAGATGTTTTCAATCATACTTATAGTGTAAACAGGAAACCCGCGCTTTCAAAACCCGGAATTAAAATTTTTATGGATGGGTTATCGTTCTCCGGCCCCGGAGGCCTTGCAACTTCATATAGAAACGGCAACTTCAAAAATGGTATAAACATCAGCGCAGGTCATTTTACTCAAACTTATGGAGAAAAATGGATTTCGAACTCAACCTACTGAATTGGACCCACAATTATTTTCAATCTGAAGCGCTTACCATTTGGACCTTGATATTAACGGATAAAAACAATTTGTTGTGGCCCGGTGTGGCCACGATAGTGGCCTTTTTATATCTCAAAAAAAACAAGGACTGCTATTCATCCTGACCGCAACCCTCACAATTTTGTTGGCCGATGGGATTTCTGAAAATATTTTAAAACCCCTGATAGCCCGCTCCCGACCCTGCACCACCTTGGATTTTATCCGAAATGCGGATAACTTTTTCCTTAATAGTGTTCATTGCTCTCCGTCTTTTTCATTTCCATCATCACAAACCGTTAATTTGTTCACTCTAGCCACTCTTTGGGTGGGTTTTTTTGGGAAGAGCGGTTGGGGGGTTTTTCTTCTCGCGATTTGGGTGGGGTGGACCCGTATTTATTTGGGGCTCCACTACCCGTCGGATATCCTTGGAGGCATTTTTATTGGAGTGGCAGTGGGGGTTTTGGGATTGAAGCTGAGCCGTCTCGGGTCTTCTTATTCAAGGGAGGGAGACGCCTGAGGCATCCCTATTTTAACCCGTTATTTTTCGTAATCATGTTCTTCTTTGCGAGAAATCGTCACCATCGTACGGCCCAAAAATAGACTTTTGGTATGCATTTGGCGGTTAATTTCCTTGTTCACTTTTAATTGACGGGGATCTATCTCGTCAGGCCGATTGGTGACGTTCAGGTAGGTGGTCAAGTAGGAAAATGGGTAGAGCAGAATGCCCAGCAAGGAGCTTCGGCGGATGTAATCGGTTTGAATTTCCTGGATAAACATTCCGTTAGTATGCAATATATGACGCAATTGCCAGAAGGTTAGAGGGGCGATGTGCTCTGTGGCCCAGTTTTTCTTAAACTCGCTGGGGGGTTGGGTGCATAAGGAATAAAAACCCGTAAATAGAAATTTGATCCGTGAAGCAAAGTTTACGATATTGGGGGTGGTAATGATCAAAATTCCCCCATGCTTTAAAATTCGGCAACATTCCT
>JAPUGN010000137.1 GCA_027298165.1 Nitrospinota bacterium | reverse complement strand
TACGACACGTTTTTATCCAAAGAGGTAGTACCGTTCACGGAGTCGGAATTTAAGGTTTTGCTCACCTTTCACCGGACGCTGTCGATAATCGGATTTGCCGCTTTTGCCATTGCGTTCGGGCTGGGAGTGATGTATTTAATTCAGGAAAAACAGGTCAAATCGAAGAAGCTTGGCATGATGTATTTTCGCATGCCTTCTCTGGAAGCGCTGGACAACCTGATCTATAAAGTGGTCGCCGTGGGGTTTCCCCTGTTCACTCTCGGATTTTTAACCGGTTCGATCTGGAATATCCAGATGAACCAGTTGTCTTTTTTTTCGTGGGACCTGATGAAAACCTGGCCGATGATCATCGGGTGGGTGTTATACGGGTTTGTTTTTTTTGGACGGCAACTGATGGGCTGGCGCGGTAAAAAAGTCGCCCAGGGTTCCATCGTCGGTTTCGTGACGGTAATGTTAAGCATTCTATTGCACGTTTGATTATGGCTGAATCCAATCTCGTTATTGTAGGCGTCAACCACAAAACCACCCCGGTGGAGTTGCGCGAGAAACTCGCCTTCACACGAGGGAATATCGAGGAGTCGACCGAAAAGCTGGGCAGGTTTCCGGAAATCCACGAAAACCTTATCATTTCCACCTGCAATCGCGTAGAAATCTATGCGCGGGTTAATGATGTCGACAAGGGAATCGATCGGTTAAAAAAATTCATTTGTGATTACCACATGATTCCCTACAACCTTCTGGACAGGCATTTTTATGCGTTTCGGGAGGAGGAAACGGTGCAGCATCTGTTCCGGGTGTCAGCCAGTCTCGATTCCATGGTGGTCGGGGAGTCGCAGATACTGGGGCAGGTCAAGGATGCGTACAGCCTGGCAAAATCTCTGCAGACCACCGGACTCATCCTGAATCAGCTGTTTGAAAAAGCCTTCAGCGTGGCCAAGAAAATCCGTGAGGAAACCGGCATTGCAGAAAGCGCGGTGTCCATCAGCTCGGCCGCAGTGGAATTGGCCCGGAAAATCTTCGAGGATCTGGAACACCACACCGTTATGCTGGTGGGAACGGGTGAAATGGCGGAGCTGGCGGCCAAACACCTGATCTCCTACGGCGTCAAAACCGTCTACGTCGCCAGCCGGACCTACGAGCGGGCCGCGGCGCTGGCCCAAACCCTGAACGGCAGTGCCCTGGATTTCGAACATTTCAAAAATGAGATGCACAAGGCGGACATCGTGATCAGCTCCACCGCCTCGCCTAAATTCATCATTAGCAAAGACATGGTCAGCGCGGCCATTCATCAACGGAAAAACCGGCCTATGTTTTTTATCGACATCGCAGTTCCCCGCGACATCGAACCCGAGGTGAATGATCTCGAAAACGTCTACTTGTACGATATCGACGATCTTCAAAATGTAGTGAACGCCAATGTCCAGGAACGGGAAAAAGAGGCGGAGGTGGCGATGGAGATCATTACAGCGGAAGTCAGCAAATTCAACAACTGGGTGGAAACGTTGGACGCGGTGCCGACCATCGTTGAATTGAGAAAGCGGACGGAAGCGATCCGCATGCAGGAAATTGAAAAGGCATTTAAAAAGATGCCGCACCTTTCGGACGAGGATAAAAACCACCTGCATCAGATGACTTCGTCCATCATCAATAAAATCCTCCACAAACCCACAGTTAACCTGAAAAATAAAACGCAAACCTCCGAGGGACGGACTTATTTAAAAGCCATCCGCGAGCTGTTTCATCTGGACGACTGAATGCAGAAAAATCTCTCCGAAAAAAAAATCACCATCGGCACCCGCGGCAGTCCGCTGGCGCTCTGGCAGGCCAACTGGATCAAATCCCAACTGGAAGCAGTACACGATGATTTGATCGTCGAGTTGGTCAAAATTAAAACCTCCGGCGATAAAATCCAGGACGTTCCCTTGGCGAAAGTGGGTGGCAAGGGCCTCTTCACCAAGGAAATTGAAGAGAGCATGTTGCGCTATGAAACCGATATCGCCGTCCACAGCATGAAAGACGTTCCAGTGCAATTTCCTCCCAGCCTGACTTTGTCGGTGGTCACCGAGCGGGAGGACCCGCGGGACGTTCTGATCTCCAGAAATGATGTAAAACTGGATGCCCTCCCCAAAGGCGCACGGGTGGGAACCGGCAGTTTCCGGAGGACCACCCAACTCCTTAATTACCGCCCGGACCTGGAAGTTGTGCCCATGCGCGGCAATCTCGAAACCCGGCTCAACAAACTCGAATCAGAAGGTCTCGATGCCATCATTCTCGCCGCCGCGGGGCTCATACGCCTGGAGATGGCCGACCGCATCACCGAATACATCGAACCCGAAATCATGTTGCCGGGAGGCGGGCAAGGTGCCGTCGGGATTGAATCCCGGAAGGAAGACCTGGGAGTCATGGACTGCATTTTTCCTCTGGACCACGAGGAATCGCATCAGGCTTCGGAAGCCGAGCGGGGTTTTTTGACTCGTCTGGAGGGGGGCTGTCAGGTTCCTATCGGGGTCTACGCGACCATTGAGGGTGATTCCCTGCGGCTACGCGGACTGGTCGGAAGCCTGGACGGCAAGCAGATAATCAAGGCCGAAAAAACAGGATCGATTGGGAACCCGGAAGGAATCGGGTTTGAGTTGGCCGGAGAAATCCTGGAAATGGGGGCGGATAAAATCCTGAAAGAAGTTTACGGGACTTAATGTAATACATTAAGTGATAGCATTTAAATTTGGTGAACCAGGCACTTGGAGTTTATTCCGCATTAAAGCCAGATTTCTTCCGGGCGGTCCAGCCGCTCCAGGGCGAGTTTCAGTGCTTCCTCGCGAAAGATCACATCACCATTACTTTGGCCGTTCAAGCGTTCTATCAAAGTGCGAACGTTATTGAAAACGGTATTGTAGATCAATTGGTCCGTATAGGTTTTCCCATTTTCACCTTGTGCAAGGACCCGGTCCCGGTACGAAGGATCCATGGTCATTTTAAGTTCCACCGCGCAACCTATGACACCGCCGACATTGACAATGAAATCCGAATAGGAAACGATGCTCCGCCGGTTATGCAGATAGTATTCGGTCATTTTATTACTGGGCGCGTTGGCTCCCTGGAAAATTTTTCGACACTGAATGCGGTCGGCATTGCGGGAGGTGAGGGCATCCGTTCGGGCGGCGGGAATCAGGATGTCGCAAGGCGCTTCCAACAGCCAATCGATCTGGTCCGGGCCAAACCGCTTTTCCACCTTTCCGGAATAATGGAAAATACCTCCGGGCTCGCGGCGAATGGCATTCAATTCCGCGACATTCAGCCCTGCAGGGTGCCATAAGGCGCCATGAATATCCGATACACCGGTAATCAACGCCCCGACCTCGCTCAATTTGGAGGCGGTCTCGGAACCGACGTTGCCGAATCCCTGAATAATCACACGGGTGTCTTTGACTTTAAAATCCGATTCCAACTCCTCCACCGAATGAACGGCGGCAAACAATCCGTGGGCGGTGAGACCCCATTCATCAATGGGGATACCGCCATTTTCGGGAGGACGCGCGGCACCTCCGCGCATATGTTGACCGGTTCCCAGGCGCTCGGAAAAATACTCGTAGATTTGTTGAATATCCGTTTCATTCGTTCCCATGTCCGGTGCCGGGATATATTGCTCTACAGAAAACAAAGCCTCCGCAAACAGGCCGATCAAATCCCGCTTCAAGCCGGGGTTGCGCGCCATTTCCTCAGGATCGCAAACAATCCCCGCCTTACCTCCGCCGAAAGGCAAGTTGGCTGCACTGTTTTTGAGGGTCATCGCCCGGGCCAGCCGCCGGACTTCCCACAGAGTCAAATCCGGAGCCATACGGATTCCCCCCAGGCCGGGACCGCGCCGAGTGTTGTCCACCACCACGAATCCCCAGCTATAGCCAGTGGCCGGGTCCACCACGCGAATCAATTGCTCGGGTGGGCTTTCGTCCGAGGTGGGAAACCGGACGGTATCGTCCCGGGCATCGCAGGCCTCGAGCGTAAGTTTATTTGGGAGTTGGGTCACGGTCGAAATTTTCTGATTACTTCAGTTTTTGGATATTCGCGATCCAGGGTTCGTATCGCTGACCGTAGTTCAGGGTCACCTGGTATCGCGGTTCCAGGTCCGACAGAGGCTTGTCCCTGGGCAGGTAGATCGTGGTATGAGTTTTTATATCAGAAATAAAGAAAGATCGATAGTCACTGTTCACATGTATTTCAGGAATGGAAAGGTTTTTAATCCGGCCGCTCAGAAACGGACCTTCTTTTTTTACTCCGGAATAATACATGGAAATATCGAATACCGCCGGAGTAATGATGTATTTGGATTGATTTGAATATCGCTTTCTCAATTTCTGGGGATCCAACCCACCGTCAATGGTAAACAGATGGCTTTGGGTGACCATGTCCTGAGAAATTCGCTTGATATTATTTCCCAGACTTTTTTTTGTTTCCGGTTTTTTCTCTTCGGATAATTCCTGCTCGATCTCTTTAATTCGTTTTCGGGCTTCCACCAGCCATTGCTGATAGGCGTCTCCATCAAACTCTAAAACCACGTACGCCTGCCGGGGCAACTGGCGCCTGTAAAAGCGATAGGCTTTTTCATCTTCCAGGGGAAAATGGGTGTCAAAACCCAACTCTTCGAGTTTTTTCTGGTTCAACCAGGTATCCTCCTCCTGATAAATCCAATGGTTTGTTCTATATTGTCGGTAATGGGATTTTGCCAAATTCCACTTTAGTTTGAGGTAAATCCCCGTATCCTCCTTGTCGGTCACATCCCAGCGTTTCAGCCAGGAGAGTTCCCGTTCGGTCAGTTGGACTACCGCATCGGGTTCGCCGGAGCGGTTGTAGACCACGCCCGCGAGAACCACTATATTCGTAAGAACGATGAGAGCAATGGCTCCTATCAATCCATAACGTTTCATGGTGTGACCTCCTTGAGACGGCTCCGCAGCTGTTTGAAGGCCGCAAGCAGGCCGAGGGAGATCACGCTGATGATAAAGAAGAAAAGGTATTTGGGCATGAGGTCCCACCACCAATCGAAAAATTTGGTGTAGAGGAAAATCGTGAAAAAGGTGGCGCCGATATTGGTGACTCCGGTGTAATGGGATCGGATTCCGATCCAAATAACGGTCGTAGCGCAAACAAATCCCACCACCTGATAAATTGTTTCGAGAGTATCCGAATCCATCAAAGAATAACTGCAACTCCCGCAATGGCTCAAAATGAGGAGCGAAATGAAAATGGATAATAGACCGATCAGATGGTAAAACCATGGGAAATTATAATATTCCCGATGCTTGAAAATAAGCGGTAACGCCGTCATCAGTGCGCCGGCGATGATGAAATTTTCCGGTCGTTCGCCAAAGGAAAGCCAATAGAATCCCCAAAAGGTACCGACCGTGGCGGACAGGTAACCCAGGATGCAGAGCAATCCGCCCAATAGCACGAGACGCAACCCCATATGGTAGGCAACCAGGAGAGCCATGAGTCCCCAAACCAGAAACGCCTTGGGAGAGGGTGTGATATTGAAAATGGCTCCCAGAATATTGAGGTTCATGACAAAACACACGAACGCCAGTAGTCCGGCAAGCGTGGCGTAATAAAGTGTCTTTTCCCTGCGGGCGGCAAATTTCATTCCTGCCAATGCCAGCAAAGGAGCGGTCATCAGAACCCCGATTTGCATTTCGGTGGAGATCAGCCCCCAAATTCGGTAAAAGAAGAAAAAGACGCTGGCACACAGGGCCACTCCTCCCAAAAAAGTGAGGATTCGCATTCCCCATGAAAGTTTTTTTTCCGTCATCGAGGAGTCGGTATCGAACCGGTTGCTGAATTCGTCAATCAGGCGGGAATGGTGCTGGGCTACAGAATTTTGAGCTTCAGAAGATATCTCAAGGACTCCCTCGGATTGAAGAATCCCTAATTCCTGCTGAAAGTCCCGGATTTGATCGATTCGCCTTTGGGCCTGTTCTCTATTGGAAGGTTGAACCATACTTATTATTATAAGACATCAATAGCACAAACAAAGGATTTATGATATTTTGCAAAACATTGTTTCATCTGGAATTGTATGGCGCAAATCGACTCCCTGACAACTGAACAGATCGTCCTGCTTGTGCAGACCGCACTGGAAGAGGATCTGGGCTCCGGCGACATCACCACCGATGGAATCCTGGAGCAAGACCGGATAGCCACCGGAGTGGTCACCGCCAATGAACCTCTGGTGGTGTGCGGACTGGATATTTTTAAAACGGTTTTTCGACATCTTGATGCCGATGCAGCGTTTCCCAATTCAACAGTGAAGGATGGCACGGAGATTCCCGCTCAGGGCGAGATCATCCGGGTGCAGGCTCGGGTCTCCGCATTGCTCAAAGGTGAACGGGCGGCACTCAACATCGTACAACGGTTGAGTGGTATCGCCACACTGACCCGAAAGTTTGTGGAGGCGGCCCAACCGGTGACGGTTCTGGATACTCGGAAAACAACACCCGGCCTCAGAGTTTATGAAAAATATGCGGTCCATTGCGGTGGTGGAACCAATCACCGGTTTGGATTGTTCGACGCCGTTTTGATCAAAGACAACCACATTAAAATAGCTGGTGGCATTACCACCGCGATTCAACGAATGCGCAAAGCCCATTCGGGAACCCTGGAGGTGGAGACCGTCAACCTGGACGAAGTCCGGGAAGCCCTGGCCGCCGGTGCGGACATCATTATGCTGGATAATATGACTCCCGAAATGGTTCAGGAGGCCGTCCGGTTAATAGATGGAAAGTCGAAAATTGAGGTTTCCGGCTGGTTGACTCTGGACCGGCTGAATGCACTTAAAGGAATAGGAATCAACACCATTTCGGTCGGTGCGCTGACCCACTCGGCGCGGTCGGTCGATATCAGCATGAATCTGGTCTCTGATTATTAAGGAGTCCAAGTTTGAGAAGACCCAAATGAATTGGAAATTATTTTTCCGAATGCTATAATCATTAAATAACATTACTTTAATTACTCTGTGAATTTTATGCCTTGCAAGGACACAACCTCCTTAATGTCTGTCCGGGTCGATCATAACGATTATCTGATCGATTATGATTTCAACAAAATGACGTGCGCCAAGGAAGTGGGTGGCGGAAAGAGTTTTCATCGGTACTGCGAGGGAAAACCGATCAGTCAAATTTTAAAGATGGAATTTTTCCAGGTTCTTAAGGACTTGGCCCTGGAGCATGCAGGAACCGAACTCCAGTTTTTAGTGTACCTGGAATGGTCCGCGCTCCGGTCTGCCCTGATTCAGTATCTGGGAGAAGACGACGATGACGTGGACACCGAGCATTTTGAAGTGGCTTCTGTTCAATACGACGATCAAAAAGTACAAATCAACCAGATTGTTCGTCCTCACGCCAACAAACCCAAGATTCAATCCTGCTTCCAGCGTTCCCTGAAAAAGGCCGATTAATCCTCCGGCCATAAACGGACGGGCCGAACGCATCCCTGCGTGAAATCCTGATCGAAAATCTGCGAAAGTCCACTTTGATAAGAGAAATAAAATGCCCCCTGCTGATCGAACGGCAGGCACCAGGATCCGTTGC
>JAPUGN010000136.1 GCA_027298165.1 Nitrospinota bacterium | reverse complement strand
CACGCTGGCCTGGGTGCCTTCGATGATTTTCAAAAGAGCCTGTTGCACGCCCTCGCCCGACACATCGCGGGTGATGGACGGGTTTTCGGATTTGCGGCTGATCTTGTCGACTTCGTCGATGTAGATGATGCCGCGCTCGGCCTTCTCCACGTCGTAATCGGCCGCCTGCAGGAGTTTCAGAATGATGTTCTCGACATCCTCGCCCACGTAACCGGCTTCGGTCAGCGTGGTGGCGTCGACGATGGTGAATGGCACGTCGAGGATTTTGGCCAGGGTCTGGGCCATCAGCGTTTTTCCGGAACCCGTGGGGCCGATCAACAGCACGTTGCTTTTCTGCAGTTCCACGTCATCCATGCCCACATTGGAATCCACGCGCTTAAAATGGTTGTGAACGGCGACGGACAGAATCTTTTTGCAGCGTTCCTGGCTGATGATGTACTGGTCGAGGTGTTTGAAAATTTCCTTGGGTTTGAGCAGGTGCTTGAAGTCTTCGCTCTTCTCCTGAGCCCACTCCTCCACCATGATTTCATTGCACAGCTCGATACACTCGTCACAGATGTAAACCGTGGGGCCCGCGATCAGCTTTTTAACTTCCTCCTGGCTTTTGCCGCAGAAGGAGCAACGGTAATTTCCGGAAGTGGAACTTTTCTTTGCCATTCATGCCTCCAATTGCGCTGGGAGATCCCATTCAATCGGTGGTTGCCGTTTATTTCTTGTCTTTCTTGTCTTTCTTGCCTTTTTCCACATCAATGCGGTTGGTAATGACACTATCGATCAACCCGTATTCCTTGGCATCCTCGCCGGTCATGAAATGATCCCGCTCGGTATCCACACGGACCTTTTCCTTGTCCTGACCAGTATGCCTCGCCAGGATATCATCCAGCCGTTGCCGCACCAGGGAAATTTCCTGGGCCTGAATCTGGATATCGGTGCTCTGCCCCTGGAACCCGCCGGTCGGCTGGTGAATCATGATCCGCGAATTGGGCAGGGCAAACCGTTTCCCTTTGGTGCCGGCCGCCAGAAGCAGGGCGCCCATGCTGGCGGCCTGTCCCAGACAGATGGTCTGCACATCCGGCTTGATGTACTGCATCGTATCATAAATCGCCAGTCCGGAAGAGACGTTCCCCCCGGGGCTGTTGATGTAGAGATAAATGTCCTGGTCCGGCTCATCGGATTCCAAAAAAAGCAATTGCGCGATGACCAGATTGGCCATATGGTCTTCCACCGCGGTGCCGATGAAAATAATACGGTCCTTCAGCAACCGGGAGTAGATATCGTAAGAGCGCTCGCCGCGGCTGGTCTGCTCCACCACAATCGGCACCAGTTGGTTCGTTATTGAATTGTAAATTTTGTTGCTTGTCATTAATGAATCACTTTCTTCAAAAGGATGGTTGTAACAGGATGGACGGATACCAAAAAAACCGGCGCATTGCACCCCAACAAGAGGTCCCGAAAACTTTCCGCGCCGGTCAAAAGTTGCTTATCTCCTTTAATTATCGACCTTTGACTTTTCTCTGTCAACCATTTCTTCGGTCACTTTCACCTGGTCGATCAGGTTATCCAGAGTTTTTTCCCGCCGAATTTTGGAATGCAGTCTCAGCAACGCACCCGACTGAGCCCATTCCTTTTTCAATTTCTTCAAATCCCCTCCCAAAATCTGCGCGAAGTTTCCCAACTCCCGGTTGAGCTCCTCGTCGCTGACCTCGATCTCCATATCGTCGGATAATTGGCCGATCACCAGTTCCTGCTGGAGAATTTTGAGGGCCCCTTCGCGGTGCTTTTTCTCTTCTTCGGGGGTCACGGTCTCAACGGTCTTGGCGTCCGCCGCGGTGGTGTCCACCGGCTGGCCGGAGTCTGCCTGTTTTTCCTTGTTCACCATGAACGCGATCTGCTCTTTGACCAGTTTTTCGGGCACGTTGATGGGATTGGCCGTGCCCAGCTTTTCCTCCAGGTCCTTGCGGGAGATTTTCTTGGCCTGAATGCGTTCATAGTCCGTCAGACTGCTGCGGATGCCTTTACGCATTTCCTCGATATTATTATAGACGTTTTTAGGGTCGGCGGTCTGCGCGAACTCGTCGTTCACTTCCGGCAATTCCTTGATCTGGATGCCCTTCAATATCACTTTGAACTCCACGTCCTTGCCGGAGATGGCCGCGTTCGCGTGGTCTGCCGGCATCGATAACGAAAAGGTCCGTTCCTCGTCCAACTGCATGTCGGTGACCTGTTCGTCGAATCCCTCGACCAGGTTCTTGCCGCCGATCTGGATAATGTAATCCTTGGCGGCGCCCGACTCGATGGGCTGGCCGTCGACCGAGCAATCGAAATCGATCTTGATGAGATCATCTTTTTGTGAGGCCCGGTCGGTCACCTGAACAGTTTTCGCCTTCTGTTGCCGGTAGGCCTCGATCATCCGGTCCACATCCTCATCGGTGACTTTCGGAATTTTCAAATGGATTTCCATATTCTTGTAATCATTCACCTCAATGGACGGCAGGACCTCGACGTTGGCGGTCACGCTGATGTCAGTGCCTTCCTCGGCCTGAATTTCGACCACAGACGGCTCGCCCATGGCCCGCAGTTTGTTGTCCTGAATGCCCTGGTTGATGCTGTCCGAGACCATCTGGGTCAACACTTCCTGTTTGACCTCCGGCCCGAAGCGCTTCTCCAGCATGGAGGCCGGCACCTTGCCGGGGCGGAATCCCGGAACCTTGACCTCGCGGCCCAGCTTCTGATAGTAGGCCTTGAGCCTGGACTGGTAATCGCCCAGCGGAATCTCGATGGTCAGCTTGCGGTTGCAGGCGTCGATTTCCTCGACTTCACATTTCATAAATCACTATTATCCAAAGGTTTAACTGCTCTTGCGATGGGGGGGATTCGAACCCCCACGGTTGCCCAGTGTTTCCTTATTACAGAGCGTCTGCCAGTTCAGACACCCTCGCGAACATTGAGTCATAGATTAAATCA
>JAPUGN010000135.1 GCA_027298165.1 Nitrospinota bacterium | reverse complement strand
AGGCGCAGGTGCCAGTCCGCCTTGACGATGTAGTGCATCACCGCCCACGAAAGTCCTGCCGAAAGCAGAACGCCGATCACTGCTGCAATCGCCCCCAGCATCGCGTACTCGTAACCCAGAATCGACGCGACCACTTTTCTCTGTGCGCCCAGCGTTTTTAAAATAGCCGACTCCTTCAGCCGCCGGAACTTGGTGGACGCGATAGCGCCCGCTAAAATGAACAGACCGGAAAGAATCGCGAAGCCCGACATGAAATCCACCAGCGTCAGCAGTTTGTTGACCACCGACTCCACCGTATCGATGATGTCGCGCGTGCTGAGCGCGGTGATATTCGGCAAGGCGTCCACCACCGCCTCCTGCAGGGCCAGTTCTTTATCTTTCGCGACGCTGACGGTGCCGACATAGGTAATCGGCGCCTGCGCCAGCGCTCCGGGAGAAAAGATCATGTAAAAATTAGTGCGGATGTTGCGCCAGCTCACCTTGCGTATACTGGTCACCTCCGCCGTGATGGGAATTCCCTGGATCTCCACCGTGAGTTGCGATCCCAGCGTGGCGCCCAGCCGCCGGGCCGCGTCCTCTTCCAGAGACACCTGTGACCGTTGCGCTTCCTCTTTATTCCACCAGCGGCCTTTGATAATCGTATTGTCCTTTGGCGGCGGGTCCTCCATATAAGTCAGCACGAACTCGCGGTTGATGAACCATTCCTCCTCGTGTTTGTTTTTGTATTGCCAGTTCTCTATTTTGCGGCCGTCGATACTGTGCAGACGCGAACGCACCAGCGGGGTCATTTCCATTTCGGCCTCCGGCGCAGTTTGTTGAATGACCTGTTCGAAAGTCCCAGTCTGATCTCTTTGAATGTCGATGAAGAAAAAATTTGGCGGCTTGAACTCGGTGTTTTTATTGAGCATGGCGACCATGTCCATCTGCACCAGCCGGATCGTCAGCACCAGCATGATGCCCAACCCCAGCGCGGTGATGATCGATACCGCCTGATTGTTGGGCCGGTACAGATTGGCCAGACCGTAACGTCGCGTCATGCGCTTCGACGGCGGCAGTTTGCGGAGCGCTTTGATCATCAGCATCGAGATGCCGCCCAGCAGACCCGCCGCCACCATCAATGAAATTAAAAACACCATGCCGCGTTCAACCGATTCCGCCTGCCAGATGATCATGACCCCCAGCCCCAGCGCAAAGACCAGCGCCATCAGCCATCGCTGGGTGCGCGAACCTTTCGCCAACTCTTCCTCCTCCGCGATGTGACGGAACAGCCGCAAAGGACGCGTGTGCACCGCGCGGATCAACGGCCACAGGGTGAACAACAGCGTGGTCAACAAGCCCATGCCCAGAGACTGCGCCGCCGGGACCCATAAAAACCCCGGCTCGATCTGCACGTTCAACAGCCCCGCCAGTTTGGAGGGCAACAGGTATTGCAGTCCGTAGCCGATGGCGACGCCCAACCCGCTGCCGATCAGTCCCAATAGAACCGCCTGCAACAGATACACTTTAAACACCGTGCGCGAGGTCGCCCCCAGGCAGTTGAGGATGGCGATGGTGTCCAGCTTTTGTGCCATGAAGGTGCGGATGATCATCGCCACGCCGATGCCGCCCATCAACAGCGCGATCACCCCGACCGATCCCAGGTATTTCCCCATGCGGTCCACCGAGTCGATGAGTTTGGATTCCATGTCGCGGTAGGTGCGAATGGCCGTGCCCTTGTCCTTCAGCCCGCGCGTCAGCAGGGCCACCGCTTTTTCCGGCTCCAGTTTCTCCGGCAGGCGGATCAGGGTTTTGTGGCGGATGCGGCTCCCCGGCGCAATGAGGTCGGCCCGGTCCAGGGTTGCGTTGGACACCATCACTCGCGGACCCAGGCTGAACGCGCGAGAAATGCGATCCGGTTCGCCTTCGATAACTCCGGTAATGCGCGCGGTCACCGAGCCCAGTTGAAACGTGTCGCCGACGTTCAATTTCGTTTTGATCAGAAAATTCGCCTCCACCAGTACGCCGGAATCCGTCAGTAATTCGGGCAAGGGATGCGCCGGCCGGGTTTTGAATATTCCGTAAAAGGGATAAAGCGGCGCCTGCGTGGGCACGGCTTTGAGTTCGACCAGAAGATTCGAAGTGCGGCCCCCGGGCTTGTCGCGATTCCGGGCCATGGCGTTCAGTTCGCGCACAAACTGGAACTCCGTTCCCGGCCCCAGGGCGGTTCGCTGATAAGCGCGGTCCCCTTCGCTTTGCGGCCAACTGCTTTTGATTTCGAGGTCGCCCGCCAGAAGGCTCTTGGATTCCCTGAGGATGGCCTGCTCCATGATGTCCGAGACGCTTTTGATGGTCATCACCGCGCCCACGCCGATGGCGAGGCAGATCACGAAAAACAGAAACCGCCGGCCGGCACCCCGGCTTTCGGAGAATGCCAGCGTGAACAGTTGACGGAGCGTCAACCGACCGGACCTCATGAAGGCCCCGCCGGGTTGAGGGTGTCGTCCACGATGTTGCCGTCGTTCATGGTGAGGATGCGTTGCGTGCGTTCCGCAATATGCGGCTCATGCGTAACGAGAATGATCGTAGCCTGTTTAACCCGGTGCAACTCCGCGATCAGGTCGAGGATGCGCCCGCTGTTCTGGGAATCGAGGTTGCCGGTCGGCTCGTCCGCCAGCACGATGTCCGGTTCGTTGACGAACGCCCGCGCCAGAGACAGGCGTTGCTGTTCGCCGCCGGAGAGCTGCGACGGGTAATGGTGCAGGCGGTCACTCAGTCCCACCACGCCCAGCAGGTCTTCTGATTTTTTGTGCGCGCCGGCGGTGCCGGCAAGTTCCGCCGCAAGGATCACGTTCTCGATGGCGGTCAGTGTGGGGATGAGATGAAAATTCTGGAACTCGAATCCGAACAGGCGGCCTCTCAGCAGAGCCAGTTCATCTACGTTCAGTTTCGTGATATCCTCACCATCCACGACGATCGACCCGCCGGTGGGCGCGTCCAGCCCGGCAATCAGGCTGAGCAGGGTGGTCTTGCCGCTGCCCGAAGGGCCGGTGACGGCGACGAACTGGCCGTCGGGAATGGTCAGGTCGATGCCGGTGAGAATGTCCACCCGGTGGCCGCCGCCGTGCAGGGATTTGGTCAACTGTCGAATTTCGATCATCGCTGTCCGTTTTCCGTAAGAGCAGGGTTATGAACCATTGTGGCAAAGTCCGGCGCTTTCTGCCAAACCTTTTTTCCGGGTTTTTATTCTGGGTGATCTTGATGAATGCTTCCTATGGATTGGGCGAGCCGGTGATTCTCGCCTTCGGCGACAGCCTCACCGCCGGGTTCGGCGTGGACTCGCGGGAAAGTTATCCCGGCCGGCTCCAGCGTCTGCTCAACGACAAAGGTTATCGTTATAAAGTGGTCAACGCCGGGGTGTCGGGCGACACCACCGCCGGGGGCGTGCGGCGCATCGAATGGGTTCTTAAACACGAGCCGGAGATCGTCATTATCGAATTGGGGGCCAACGATGGCTTGCGCGGTTTGCCGATCGATGAGATGCGCAAAAACCTGGGCCTCATCATTGAAGTCTGCAAGAAGAAGGGGGCGCAGGTTCTACTGGCGGGGATGGAGATCACTCCCAACCTCGGTGCGGAATACAGCCGGGAGTTTAAGGAATCGTTTTCTTTATTGGCCAAGAAGTATCAGGTCACCTTTCTGCCGTTTTTTCTGAAAGACGTCGCGGCCCGTCCCGAACTCACCCAACCCGACGGTGTTCATCCCCTCGCCAACGGCTACGCCATCGTCACCCAGACCGTCTTCAAATATTTAGAACCGATGTTGAAGAAGTAAAAATTTAGTTACTTGCACCCGGCGAGGTAGTTCGTGAGTTTGTCATAAACGCCGCTTGATGTGAGGATTTGGTTGGCGGTGTCGTATCCCTTTTGCACGTCCGGGAAGCGGCCGAACAGATAACCCAGGGTCGCGGCCTGCCAGGCCATCAAGGGTGCAGCGGGTCCGCCTTTTCCCTGAAGCGCCTGTTCACCGAGTTCGGCGATCGTGTCCCGGTTTGCGGAAACTTTTTTCAATGCTTCAAACGTTTCCTGAACCTGTTGCGCCGTGGCGGCATCCAACTCGCGGCCGCAATCCAGTTTTTTCTCCTGCACCCCGACCTTTTTCAGATGGATGAACAGTTTGGCGGTCTTGTGCACGCCATATAATATGGAACCTTCCATGCCGTTGCCGACCACGGCGATTTCCCAGCGGCCCAACCCGGCCACCGCCAGCATGGCTTCTTCGTAACCGGGATGAAAGTAATTGGTGGCGAGGAAATTGGTTTTGGCGACCAGCGGCATCAGCATTTTCTCCATCGTCGCCAGCATGGGGCGCTTCACGATTTCCACACGCAGGTCTTTCAGCGCGTCCAGCTTGGGATGGGTCTGTTGTGTGCCGAGGAAACCAAAGCCAAATTGTTCGATCAGGATTTTTCGTTGTTCAAAGGTCTGGTTCGCGGCCACCCCGTAATGGTTGACCAGCAGATCCTCGAAGGTGATGCCGAACTTGGGCGGCAGGGGCAGGGCGGAATGCCCATAAGCCGGAAGTCCCAACTCCGCCAGCAGGGGAATCGTGTAAAACGTGAAAACCGGGGCCCGCTCGAATCCATCGAACGCTTCGGCGATCTGCACCAGCTTTTCGAGTTTCACTTCCTGCTTAACGGTTGTTTTATCGAGGGCCTGCCAGTAGCCAATATTTTCCTCCACGGTTTCCAGCTTCATGCGGGCGGCGATCAGGAACACCGCGGCACGCCCGGTCGACACCTCACCGTTTAAAACCATTGCCAGGGCGTCCTCCGCCTCGGCGCGGGTGAGGTCCTTGCTCATCCGGGGTCCGGTGGCAATCTTCCCCAAATAGGATTTCATCCGCTGGTTGGCATCGATTTGTGGGGAATTTTCGTTCATAAAAAGGCTGCCGGCTCTGGTCCGCAGGGGGGTTTTAGGGTATGATGACCGTTCCGATTAATGCTTTCGATTATATGATGGAAACGGCTATTCAGGAACAATTAAGCGAGATTTCCGGCGCCATTCGCCCGGTCAGCGTGTTGTTGGTTTACCCCAGCACCAGCGATGTGGCGCTTGCCAACCTCGGCTTCCAGCGGGTGTACAGCCTGCTGAACGCCATCGACGGGGTGACCTGCGACCGCTTCAGCCTGCCGCCGGGATGGGACCCGGCCACGCCAATGCTGAAGCCGGATCAACTGCGTTCGCACGATCTGGCCCGTCCGCCGCTGGACTTCGACCTCATTGCGTTTTCCATTTCGTTCGAGCCGGATTACCTGAACACAGTAATGATCCTCGACTATTTCGGTATCCCGCTGGACCGCAGAGAGCGGGGACCGCAGTACCCGCTGATCACCGCCGGGGGCTCGGCCTTGTTCATCAACCCCGAACCGCTGGCGGATATTCTCGACCTGTGCTTCATCGGCGAGGGCGAGGGCATGGCCGAACGGTTTTTCCACCACCTCACCCATACCCGATGGAACGACCCGCGCGAGATGCTCAGGGACCTGGCGCAACAGCCCGGAATTTACGTGCCGCAGTTTTATGAGCCGGTATATGAAAATGAGCGGCAGACCCAACTCCGGCCCGAAGCGTTTGCGCCGGAGCGCGTGGTGCGTCACTATGTTCCCGAGGGATCGCCGGAGTTGTGCACGCATTCGGAGTTGCACGAGGAGGCGACCGCGTTCAAGGACATGGCGTTGATGGAGGTGACGCGCGGGTGCATCTGGGCGTGCCGCTTCTGCACCGCCGGGTTCATCTATCGTCCGCCGCGCGAACCGGATTTGACGCAGACCTATGATTCGCTGTCGCGCGTTCTCAAAGAGCAGGGCAAGGAGGCGTCGACTATCGGCCTGGTGGGTCCGTCGGTGACCGATCATCCGCAGTTACTGGGATTGGCCCGGCGGCTGGTGGCCGAGGGTAAGAAACTTTCGTTTTCCTCTCTGCGCATGGAGACGCTTACCGAAGAGCTGGTGGAGTTGATCCTCCAAAGTGGACAGAAAACCGTGACGGTTGCGGTCGATGCGCCGTCGGAGCGCATGCGCGACGTTATCAATAAATCGGCGAGCGACGATTTCATCATCGACAAATGCCGCTTCCTGACTGAGAAGGGCATCCTGCATCTCAAAATCTATTCCATCATCGGTCTGCCGACGGAGACGGAAGACGATATCGACCAGTTCATCCATCTGGTTGAGAATATCCAGAAGGTGTACGTGGAAGCCTGCCGCAAGCGTGGCAATATCGGGTCGGTGACCATCAGTTTGAGTCCGCTGATACCCAAGCCGGGCACGCCGTTTCAGTGGCACCCGATGGAGAGCGTGGCGATTCTGAAAAAACGGTTCATGAAAGTGCGCAAGGCGCTGAGCCGGCTGCCGAACATCGAACTCGGTTTCGGGTCGCCCAATGAAGCCTACCTGCAGACCTATTTGTCGCGAGGCGACCGGCGGGTGTTGTCCTTCTTCAAGGAATATCTCGCCAACGGTCACGACGATAAAGCCGCGTTACAGAAAGCGGAACCGCATCCCGATCATGCTGTGTACCGTCAATTTGAAAAAGACGATCACCTGCCGTGGAATATCGTTGACCACGGTTACTTTCCGAAATTTCTCTGGCAGGATTACCAACGCGCCCTGCGCCACAAGCACACGCCCGTGTGCGACACCGCCACCTGCAAAATCTGCGGCATCTGCTGACTCCGGGGATTCCTCTATGGCTGTGTCCGTTGACTTCGACAAAATGGAAAAACTGCCGGACGGGTGCCGGTTTTTCGACCTGAACGAGTGGTGGTACTTTCCCAACCGCTGGGGGGTGCGCCTGTTGTATCCGTTGCCCGTTTCCGCCAACCACTTGACGATGCTCGCGCTGTTGATGGGTTTGATCGCAGCCGCATTTTATTTTTCAAATGTGGAGAACGCGCTGGTGTGGGGCGCGCTGTTTCTATACGGCAAACTGTTTCTCGATAACGTCGACGGCAATCTGGCACGCCTGCGGGGGGAAGAGTCGCGTCTCGGCCGCTTCCTCGATTCGTTTTCAGATTTTACCGTGGCGGTTCTGGTGTATGGCGCCATCGCTTTTCGCCTGGCATCGGGTTCGCCGGATCCCGGTTTTATCTGGACGCTAACCCTGTTGGCGCTGGTGAGCGGTCTTCTGCAATGTAGTTACTGGGTGTTTTATTATGTGAGTTATACCGGCTGGGTGGGAGCTTACGGGAAAAACCGCTCGGACGAGACGGTCACCGAAGCAGACCGTAAGGCCGTGACCGCCGGGGAACTCTCCGGAGCGGTTTATTTTATGCAGAGGTTTCACAACGCCGCTTACGGCTGGCAGGACGCATTGTTCACGTCACTGGACCGCGTCAGCCGCAGGGTGGCGGGTTACCGTGAGAGCGATGCGCACCGAGAACGCTGGCTCGCCGACAAAACGTTTCTGGCATGGATGGGTCCGTTATGCGTCTGCACCAACACCATGGCGTTGATGGTATTTTCCCTGCTTAATCAACTGGAATGGTTTTTATATCTGGTGGTGATTCCAGGCAACGGTTACCTCATCGCTTTGCAGGTGTGGAAAATTTTTCGTTTTAAAAAATTGTCCACAAATTTAATTTTAAATTAAGCTCGGGATCAAACCACCGACTTCTATTGAGATCGCTGTTTTTCAATCCTCATTCATGGAGAATTCGAATGCAGAAAGTTAAAGTGGCGCAATGGGACGGGCTCAAGGACCGGCAACCGGCGTATGCGCTGATCGCGAATGTCGATCTGGTCATCGTCCGTTATGACGAGCAGGTTTCGGTATTTTATGGACGGTGTCCGCATCGTGGCGCGCTGTTGAGCGATGGGCTTGTGTCCGGAAGCAATCTTATTTGCGGCGTCCATCAATGGGATTTCCGGTACGACACCGGCGTCAGCGAATACAGCAACGAAGAGGCGCTTCCAAAATTTTCGTCGTGGCTGGAGAACGGGAGTGTGGTGGTCGATGAAGAAGAAATTGCCGAATGGGAAAAGGAGCATCCGCAACCGTACGATCGCAAGGCTTACCTCGGTCTTTATGCCGATACCGAGGGTACCGACGCGGAACCGCATACCGGCTTCATTCAGGAGTTGGCCAAAAACGGATTGTCGAAGCTGGGGCATCACGGCCGAGTGGCGGCGATGGGCGTTCCGCGCGACGAGCTGCCGTTGTGGGAGGATATCCAGTTCGTAACAGCCCAGCTTTCCACCATGCCGTTGCTGGACGAGGACCCGGTGGGTACGGAAGTGGTCATCGGTCCCAACGCCAAAAAACCGCTCACGCTGAAAATCCCCTTGCTGGTATCGGACATGAGTTTCGGAGCCTTGTCGGAGGAAGCCAAGATTGCTTTGGCGATGGGCGCGGACCAGGCGGGTACCGGTATCTGCAGTGGCGAAGGCGGGATGTTGCCCGAAGAGCAGGCGGCCAACAGCCGGTATTTTTATGAACTTGCGTCGGCCCGGTTCGGATATGCCATGGACAAGGTTCAGCGGTGCCAGGCGTTTCATTTCAAGGGCGGGCAGGGTGCGAAAACCGGAACCGGGGGTCATCTTCCCGGTGACAAGGTGAAGGGGAAAATTGCCCAGGTTCGCGGTCTTGCGGAAGGCAAAGCGGCGGTATCGCCACCGCGGTTTCCCGACTGGACGGACATTCAACCGATCAAAGAGTTTGCCGCCGAGGTGCGGGAAGCGACCGGCGGCATTCCCATTGGCTACAAGTTGTCGGCCCAGCATATCGAAGCCGACATCGATGCGGCGCTGGAGGTGGGGGTCGATTACATCATTCTGGACGGACGGGGCGGCGGTACCGGTGCCGCGCCGCTGTTGTTCCGCGACAACATTTCCGTGCCCACGATTCCGGCCTTGGCGCGGGCGCGGCATCATCTGGACCGGCTGGAGCGCGGCGACATCACGTTGGTCATCACCGGCGGTCTGCGGATTCCCGCTGATTTTGCGAAAGCGCTGGCACTGGGTGCCGATGCCATCGCTCTCTCCAACGCGGCGATCCAGGCAATCGGTTGTATCGGTATGCGGGCGTGCCATACCAACAATTGTCCGGTGGGAATTGCCACGCAGAAGGAACATTTGCGGGATAGGCTGGATGTGAAGGAATCCGCGAAGCGGCTGAATAATTTTTTTAACGCGTCGGTGGAGTTGATAAAAGTGATGGCGCGGGCGTGCGGTCACACTCATCTCAACCAGCTCAACGCGGAGGACCTCACCGCTTGGAAAAAAGACATGGCCGACCTCACCGGCATCGACTACGGTGGCATGGCGGGACGGATTTAATGGATCCTACTTCGGTTAATTGAGGCGGGAGTTGATGCCTTTTTTGGAGAAGAGGGCGGACTGCTGGACGATGCGTAGTTTGAGGTCAATCAATTTGCTTACCATGTGGTAGCGTTTCAATACATCCAGCTCTTCCAGAAATTTTTGGCGGTCCTGAAGGGGCTGGTCGAAAAAATAGGCGACGCGGTCGACCACCTCGCCCAGCGTTTTGCAATCCAAGGCGTCCATTTCTACTTTCTGCGCATTGTCGAGTGGCAGTTGACTGGTAAAGGAATGAAATTTTCCTATCAATTGTTTGTACAAATCGGCTGCGGGGTCGGCCGGTTGATCGTGGATGCCGGTCAGCAGTTCGACTTCCGCCTGGCGGTAGGGGGTGTCGCCCACTTCGCGGACGATGCGGAAGCGGCTTTGCCCGCGCAGGACGATATCGTATTTGCCATCGTCGTGCTGGGTCCACTGCTCGAGACTCCCGGCGCAACCGATCAGATTGATCTCGGGCGATCCGTAATATTCTTCCTCATAACCCGGTTGCAGGAGCACCATGCCGATCCACCGGCCGGCCTCGATGGCGTTGGCGGTCATCTGTCGGTAACGCTCTTCAAAGATATGGAGCGGCAGAACGGTACCGGGATAAAACACGGAAGTGGGCAGGGGGAACAGTGCAATTGTTTTCAGAGAAGTTTTCGACGGATCGGGATTTTTCATAGCCGTCCCTTGCGTTATTATTACGCGAATTATACCATTATTAAATGTGGCGGATGAAGGGTTTTATCCGTTCGTGCGACTTCACCGCTATGAATAGAAGACGGTTTTCTGCAACTTCAGGCCCGAGCGTGCATCTCTATAAGGCAGCACAGGCCTTTTTTTTATTCCAACTGTCATCCATGTTGAATTAAAACCATGATAGCCAGTTCCGATCACATTTGCGCCGACATTCAGACCGCTCTGGTGGAATCCGGTTTGTACTCCCAACAGGCGGACGATGGCGGGAACACTTGGCGCATCTCTCCGCATCCGTTTCACCTGTCGCCCAATGACGCGGCTTTCTTTCGTGACCTGGGCCAGCATCTGCTGAAATTCTATACTGCCCTTAATCAATTGTATTTCGACAGCGTGAAGGGTCGTATGCCGGAATGGGTGTCGGATTATCTGGACCGCGGCAAACCTTCCGACCTGATCGAATACAGCCGCATGAAGCGCTTCAAATCCCAGTTGCCGGCAATCATCCGACCCGATGTCATTGTCCAGGAAAATGGATTTGCTGTCACCGAGCTCGACGCGGTGCCGGGAGGTTTCGGCCTGACCGCCCGGTTGATGGCCCTGTACGAGCGGGAGGACCGCAGTATCATCGGCGCGGCGGAGGGTGGTATCCCCTCGCTGTTTTATCAGATGATGGAATCGGTGTCCGGAGAAAAAGGCATTTCTGCGGCGATCGTGGTTTCCGACGAAGCCCGGGATTACTTGAGCGAGATGGTTTATCTCGGAGATATTTTGAAAAAGCAGGGGTTACCGGTTTATGTCGTGCATCCGCGCGAGATATTGTTCAAGGAGGAGGGGTTGTATGTGATGGATGCCGGCCGGGAGGTGCCGATTGACGCCGTCTACCGGTTTTACGAGCTGTTCGACCTAAAAAACGTTCCCAAAGTGGAATTGCTGATGTTCAGCAACAAAAAAGGCCGCGTCCGGACCACCCCGCCCTACAAACCGCATCTGGAGGAAAAACTGAGTTTTGCCCTGTTTCACCATCCAGCCCTCGTTTCCTGGTGGGAAAAAGCCCTGGGGGTTGAAACCTTTGCCCTCCTGGCTCATCTAATTCCAAACACATGGGTGCTGGACAACCGTCCGTTGCCGCCCCATGCCGCAATTCCCAATCTGAAAGTCAAAGGGAACTACATTTATGATTGGCAGAACCTGTATTCCCTGACGCAGAAAGAGCGTGAGTTGGTGATCAAGCCCTCGGGGTTTTCCCCCGAAGCGTGGGGTAGCCGGGGAGTGGTGGTGGGACATGACGTGTCGAGCGAGGATTGGGGCAAAGCTCTCGACCGGGCGCTCACGGAGTTTCCTCACCAGCCTTATATTTTGCAGGAGTTGCATAAAGGCAAGCGGATCGTAACCGCCTTCTGGAATTCCAAAACGCAAGCCATGGACACTATGGAAAGCCGGGTGCGATTGACGCCTTACTATT
>JAPUGN010000134.1 GCA_027298165.1 Nitrospinota bacterium | reverse complement strand
ACAGCGCGGTTTGCGCCATCTCACCCAGGAAGAATTATTGCATGGCGACGTCAGCCTGTCCTACGTTTCCAAACTGATGCACCGGTCCTACACCCAGGGCCCGCTCCTGAAAAAAGTTCAGCAGAGCATCTGGCACCAGATCAACAGAGCCGAGGAAGTGTTTGTGGTGGGCAAGATTCTGGAGGACGGCACCGTCAAAGGCGGCACCGGCTGGGGCGCGGAGTTCGCCAAACTCTGCAACAAACCTCTGCATGTGTTCGATCAGGATCAGAAGCAGTGGCACTGGTGGAACGGGGACCAATGGGAGAAAGGCAATCCCAAAATCCAGAAAAAAAAGATCGCCGGCACCGGCACCCGTTTCCTCAACGACGCCGGCAAACAAGCCATCGCCGATTTGTTCAAAACCTCGTTTAAATAAAACCCACAACCGGTGAAAAAATTTCGCGCAGGGGCTTTTATCCCACCCGCTCATACAATATCATCTGAGCCTTCCGAGGGGTTAATAACCCGATGGGGACATTTGAGGGGGCCGAATTCCCCAGTTCCGCCGGGACCTATCCCGAATTGACCCTCCCCGCCTTACCCCTTACACTATAAGTATCAACTAATTGAATAGGGATTCCCTTTGGAATTTGATATCACGGCAGGCCGGTTTGAGCTTGCCTTCGGAAAGGTTTTATGAAAACAGACACCGTATCCATGGCCCAGGAGTTGGTCCAAAATATTGTCGGCAACATAGAGACCGTGATGCGCGGGCAGACTCACTCCATTCATAAATTGCTGGTCGCTTTGATCAGCGGCGGCCATGTCCTGCTGGAGGACAATCCCGGTACCGGCAAAACAACCCTGGCCAAGGCGCTGGCACTATCCATCGACGCCAAGTTCATGCGGCTGCAATTCACGCCCGATCTTCTGCCGTCGGACATTACCGGCGTTTCGGTATTCGACCAGAGCGATCAGAAATTTCATTTCCATGAGGGGCCGGTCTTTACCAATATTCTTCTGGCCGATGAGATCAACCGCGCCTCGCCACGAACACAATCCGCTTTACTGGAAGCGATGGCGGAGGGGAGCGTGACCATTGAGGGGAAGATGCGTGACTTGGGAGATTTGTTTTTCGTCATCGCCACCCAGAATCCCATCGAAAGCGCCGGCACGTATCCCCTTCCGGAAGCGCAGATGGACCGGTTCGGTTTTCATTTCGGCCTGGGTTATGTTTCACCAGAAGAGGAAGCCCGAATCCTGGGAGATCAAATCGAACAACATCCTTTGGCTCATTTAAAAACCTGCGCTTCATTCGATCAGATTCTGGACCTCAAGCGGCAGGCCCGGCAGGTACGGGTGAGCGATGACATCAAACACTATATCGTCGAGTTGATTGCCGCCACGCGCGGGGCCGAAGGGGTCCTGATGGGTGCCAGCCCCCGCGCTTCGCTGTCGTTGATGAAGGCGGCGCAGGCGATGGCCTTGATCGAAGGCAGGGATTATGTAACGCCCGACCACGTGCAGGAGCTCGCCGTATCAGCGGTGGCGCATCGCATGGTTATGGATGCCCAGGCGAAGTATTCGGGCGTAACCGCGGTGCGGGCTGTCGAGACTATTTTAAAAACCGTGCCCGCCCCCGCTTGAGGGCAACGGCGCCACCCAGGCAGAATGAAGCAGGTGTTATGTTCAACCGCATGCAGTACCGTTTCATGTACACGTATTATGGGTTCACCGGATGGCTGAAATCCCGATTCACTCCGGCTGGAAAACTGGTATTGCTGGGGTTGGTGGTGGCCGGATCGCTGGCCTGGACCCCGAACAAAACACTCGCCTACCAGATCGCCCCATTTCTGTTCCTGCTGTTGGTGTTTGCATTCGCCTGCAGTTATTTTTTTTCTGTCCGGATTCAGGTGCAACGCCGCCTTCCCCGAATGGCCACCGTCGGGACACCGGTCTCCTACAAATATTTCATTCAAAACCAGACCGAAAAAACTCAAAGTGGATTGGCCCTGGTTGAAAAATTCAAGGACACCAAACCCTCGTTTGAACAATTTATTTTGCTGACGGTGCCTGAGCAATTCGGCAGAAATAAAATCCAACGGATCATGGAGCAGGATACGATACGCATCCGTTCCTTTAAAGAAATCAGCGCAGACATGCAGAATCAAAATCTGCCCGACTTGCCCCCGCACAAAAAACTGGAAATCGAAAATACCTTCACACCTTTAAAAAGAGGTTACATTCGGTTGACCGGTATGGACATCATCCGCCCGGACCCGCTGGGTTTGTATCGCTCCGCCGTCACCGTGCCGTGCGAGGAATCGCTGTTGGTGGTTCCCAAAATGTATCCAACCCGGGCCCTGCGATTGGGCGGTAGCCGCAAGCACAATCAGAAAGGCGTCGCCCTGGCTTCCCACATCGGCGACTCCGAGGAATGTGTTTCGTTGAGAGATTACCGGCCGGGCGATCCCATGCGTACGATTCACTGGAAGAGCTGGGCCAAGTTGGGACAACCGGTGGTCAAGCAGTATCAGGATGAATATTTTTCACGATATGCTCTCATTTTGGACACGTTCACTCCGCTCGAGTCCCCCTTATTTGAAGAAGCGGTTTCGGTGGCCGCTTCATTCTCCGCCAATATCGATCTTGGCGAATCCCTGCTCGACCTGATGTTTGTGGGGACGGAGTCCTATTGTTTCACCGCCGGGCGAAGCCTGGGTGACACGGATAAAATTCTGGAAGTATTGGCCACAGTTAAAAATTGCAGTGACTACTCGTTGGACGTGTTGAGCCAACTCGTCATGTCCCGGTCCGCTCTTTTGAGCGGAAGTATCTGCATCCTGTTGAGTTGGGATGAAGAGCGGCAAACGTTGATCCGCCAACTCCGGTCCCTCAATATTCCCCTGCTGGTTTTCGTGATTGTTGAAAACGG
>JAPUGN010000133.1 GCA_027298165.1 Nitrospinota bacterium | reverse complement strand
GATTCCTCTCCCTTAAAATAGAAAGTCGCAGATATTTACCATAAGGTTCAAAAGGTTGTCAAGTGATATTGTATGTTTTCTAAAATCAGAAGTTTTCAGGTAAATAAGGGCTCAGGATACCCTGATTTGGACAGCTTTCGTATGGGCGTCCAGGTTCTCCATTTCCGCCAGGGTACGGCAAGTTTTTCCACTTTTCGCCAGCTCTTCCCGGCTGTAGTGGATCAGGCTGGTCCGCTTGATAAAGTCATAGACCCCCAACGGCGATGAAAACCGGGCCGTACCACTGGTCGGCAACACATGATTGGGTCCGGCCATATAATCCCCGATCGCCTCCGGCGTGTAGTGCCCCAGAAAAATGGCCCCGGCGTTTTTAATACGCTTGACGGTTTCCCAAGGATTCTCCACCGCCAATTCCAGATGTTCCGGGGCGATGCGGTTGGCCAACTCCAGCGCATCGTCCAGCGAGGCCGTCACGATCAACCGGCATTTGTTGTTCAGCGATTCTTCGATGATGGCGATCCGCTTCAACTCACCCTTCTGCTTTTCCAATTCACCGAGAGTTTTCTGCGCCAGGGATTCGGAGGGCGTCACCAGCATGGGAAGCGCTTCCTCGTCGTGCTCCGCCTGGGACAACAGATCGGCGGCGATAAACTCCGGCCGTGCGGAATCATCGGCCACCACCAGGATTTCGCTCGGCCCGGCAATCATGTCGATATCCACCAGACCGAACACCATGCGCTTCGCCAACGCCACATAGATATTTCCGGGACCGACAATTTTATCCACCCGGGGAATCGTATCGGTTCCCAGCGCCATGGCGGCCACCGCCTGCGCCCCGCCCACCTTGAAAATGCGGTCCACTCCCGCGATATCCGCCGCCACCAGAGTGTGCGGGCTGACTTCCCCGCCGGGCGTGGGGGAACACATGATCACCTGCTCCACCCCGGCCACCCTGGCTGGAATGGCGTTCATCAGAACCGAGGAGGGATACGACGCCTTACCACCCGGCACATAAATGCCGATGATGGCCAACGGACGCACCATTTGCCCAAGGGTGACCTCGCCTTCCTTATACTCCCAGGATTCCTGCACTTGTTTTTCATGAAACCGTTCGATGTTGCCGGCGGCCAGCTTCAGCGCTTCCAACTCGTCCAGTGTCACCTGGTTGTAGGCTTCCTGAATTTCCTCGGGCCCCACTTCCAGATCGCTCAACTGGTAATCGATTCGATCGAACTGATGGGTGAACTTGAGCAGGGCTTCGTCGCGGTCCTGCTTGACCGCTTCCAAGATGGTCCGGACGGTGGCATCCTGGGTCTGGAAATCCACATCACACCGCTCCACCAGTGCTTGGATCTCTTGCGGGTAATCGTCGTCGGTGTATTTGATGATTTTCATTTCACGGGCTCAAGGGATAACTGATTCAAATAATCCAGGGTGGCCTGGCCGGTTTTCAAGCCGGCATGGGCCATCCACTCCAAATGAGTTTTTAGGAAACGCAGGTCTTCCGGAAGGTCGACATCATACCACACCGGTAACAGTTCGGCCGGCACGCCCTGTTTTTGCAAAATCTTCAGGGTGTCCGCCAGCACGCTACCGGTTCCCCAGTCAATGTCCGTAAACAGTTCGGTCACCTTCCCCCTCATACCGATCAGGTAATATCCACCGTCAGTGCTGGGTCCGATCACCATCTGTTTCTCTGAATGCAGGGCCTGCTCGATGTAACCGGTGGGCAAGGTCGGACTGTCGGCACCGATGATCACCACGCGCTCGTATCCTTCCCGAAACCGGTCCTCAAACGCCTGGCGCATCCGTTGGCCCAGGTCCTCGCCCTCCTGCACAAACAGACGGGCCGGGGGATGATAAGAGAGCTTCTCGAAATAACCGGTTTGCGGCTCGGACGCCACCCCGATGAAGCGTTCTACATCCGTCACCGCATGGATCTTGGCGATGCTGTCGTCCAAAAAATGAAGGTACAGGTTTAAGGTGGTTTTCGGGTCCAGCAGGGAACCCAGACGGGTTTTCACCCGGCCCTCGACGGGGTCCTTGGCAAACAGGATCAAAGCGCTCCGGCAGGCCTCTATCATTGGAGAACAACCGCCATGAAATTAATCATTTGACTCATCCTTTCAATCTTCCTATGACTTGTCCCCGATTGCCCCCGAAGGCCAATCCGTCCCTTCTTGTTCGCACCGGAGTTCCATGGCATTTGACACCGCGATATTCTACTGGATCAAGGAGCATTTGCAATCCCCGGCTCTGGACCTCTGGATTCAAATTTTCACTGATAAATATATGGTATCATCATAGAAATTCTGTTCTGCCGGGCTCACCGGTTTCTGATCCCTTCATAACGACCCCCGGTGCCGGGTCCCTGACATGAATCAACCCCCGCAATACATACTGATTATCAAACTCAGTTCGCTGGGCGATGTCATTCACGCATTGCCGGCACTGCGCACCCTGCGCCAACTGTATCCCAAAGCGTATATCGCCTGGATCGTTGAGGAAAAGTGCAAGGACCTGTTGTACAACAATCCGGACCTGGACGAATTGATCGTGGTGCGCATCCATCACTGGCGCCGGCACTGGAACCGGCAAAGCTGGCGCGAATTCAAGGCGGCGCTGAAACGCATTCAGGGCCAGTTTGATCTGGTAATCGAAATGCAGGGGCTGATCAAAACCGGGGTCATCGCCTGGCTCACCCATGCACCGCGCATTATCGGGTTCGACAAACGCGACTGCCGGGAGCGTCTCAACACCTGGTTCACGCATGAAAAAATTCCTTATATGGGAAAACAGATTCATGTCGTCGATCGATACCTGGCGATGATCCAAGCCTTGGGCGCTGAAACCGTCACCAAGGAGTTCCCGCTGAGGGTCCCTGATGAAGCCGAATCAAAAATCGAGGCGTACTGGAAATCCGACCCGGAATTACCTGCGAAGCCGGTCGTCGCTATTCATCATGGAGTAGGATTCCCCACCAAGCGCTGGCCCATGGAACGGTTCGCCCAACTGGGAGACCGCATCACTCAGGAATTGGGATTCAATGTTCTGTTGACTTGGGGTCCCGGCGAGGAAGAGACCGTAAAAAAATTGTCTTCCCAGATGCAGGAGAAGCATTGGGTGTCTCCCAAAAATACGCTTCACGAATCGATCGCCATGCTCAAGCGGGTGAGTTTGTGTATCGGCTGCGATACCGGCCCCATGCACCTGTCAGCGGCCCAGGGGGTGCCGACGGTGTCGCTGTTCGGCCCGACCAACCCGGTCTACAGCCGCCCGCACGGCAGTAACCACGAAGTGGTCGTCAAACTTCAGCCGTGCAGTTTCTGTCATAAACACAGTTGTCCGACGAATATCGAGTGCATGACTTCGATCACCGTCGACGACGTCTTTCAGGCCGTGCAAACCAGCGTTCAAAACCACATGAACGCCCGCACTTCCTGAAGCGGAGCGCAAACCATGTCATTCGATCGAGAACTGCTGGACATTCTGGCCTGCCCGCAATGCAAGGGGGATCTCACCCTGACCCCGGAAGAAGACGGCCTGGTCTGCCAGGCCTGTAAGGTGAAATACCCGATCCGGGACGGGGTTCCGGTGATGCTGGCCGAAGAGGCCGAGCCGGTGGGAGATTAGTTCCATCAGTTATTAATTGGTTCTTATATAAGGGCTCTTTCCCATGACACACACACCCGCTCCCCGCCCCGGCGTTAAGGGCTTGATCTTCGACGAACCGGTGCTGTTCCACTTGGGGTCGCCCGGCCGCAAGGCCTATTCCCTGCCGTCCTGCCCGATTCCCGATATGGAAATCGAAACCCTTCTGCCGCCGGATGAAATCCGCGGCCCTATCGACCACCTGCCGGAGTTGACCGAGCTGGACGTGATCCGCCATTTCACGCGCCTCTCGCAATGGAATTTCAGCATCGACGGCAACTTCTACCCGCTGGGCTCCTGCACCATTAAGTACAACCCGAGACTCAACGATGACATGGCTCGTCTGCCGGGGTTCGGCTTGCATCACCCGTACACGCCGGAAGCATTGTCGCAGGGCAGCCTGCAACTGCTGTTCGAACTTCAGGATTATTTAAAAGAGATCAGCGGCATGGACGCGGTCAGCCTGCAACCCGCCGCCGGAGCGCACGGCGAGATGACCGGCATGCTGGTCATCAAGGCCTGGCTGGAATCGCGCGGTGAGAAACGCCATAAAGTGCTGATGCCGGACTCCGCCCACGGCACCAACCCCGCCAGCTCCGCTTTGTGCGGGTACGACGTGGTGCAGATTCCGTCGGACGCTGAAGGATTGATCGACCTGGCCCAACTTAAGGCGTTGATGGACACAGACACCGCCGCTATCATGTTGACCAATCCCAATACGCTCGGCATGTTCGAAAAAAATATTCTGGAGATCACCGACCTCGTGCATTCCAAAGGCGGCCTCGTGTATTGCGACGGCGCGAACCTGAACGCCCTCATGGGAATGTGCAAGGTGGGCGATACCGGAGTCGACGTCCTGCACTTCAACCTGCACAAAACCTTTTCGACCCCGCACGGCGGCGGCGGACCGGGAGCGGGTCCGGTCGGCGTCAAGGATTTCCTGGAACCGTTTCTGCCGGTGCCGCACATCGAACTCAAGGACGGCCAATACCACTGCAACCACGACCAGCCGGAAAGTATCGGCAAAGTGATGACCTTTTACGGCAACTTCGGCGTGCTGTTACGGGCTTATACGTATAT
>JAPUGN010000132.1 GCA_027298165.1 Nitrospinota bacterium | reverse complement strand
AATATCGAAATCGCAAATCATAAAGTGCGGCTGGCACGGCCGGGCATGGCGATCAACGTCGGTGGGCTGGCCAAAGGCTATGCGGTCGACCGCGCCGTCGCCATCCTGCGCGGCATGGTGCCGAACGGCATCGTCAACGCTGGCGGAGACTTGTTCGCCTTCGGTCAAAAATCAAAAGAGAGTTCGTGGACCATTGGCCTTCAGCATCCGCGCAAACCGCAGGACCTGTTTGCCGCATTCGGCGTAAAAAACCAGGCGGTCGCCACCTCCGGTGATTATCAGCGGTATTTTGTGAAGGACGGGGTGCGCTACCATCACATCTTCGATCCCGCAACCGGAAGACCGGCGCGGAAAATGATTTCCGCCACCATCATCACCACCGAAGTGATGGAAGCGGATGCGCTGGCCACCGCGGTGTTCGTCATGGGACCCGAAGCCGGGTTGAAGTGGGTGGATTCTCTCGACAACGTTGAAGCGATGGTGATGCTGGAGGACGGATCGATTCGTTACAGCAAACACTTCCGGAAGCAACCGCAGTTCACCCTCAAATAATCAATCCCGCTCGATCAGGGTTCCGTCCTGCCAGAGGCCGGGGTATTGTTTTCCGGCTGCGGTGATGTGCACCCCGCGGCCATGCGGTTGCCCATTTTTGAACCCGCCGACAAACCGGTCGCCGTTGGCCGAGGTGTAAGTCCCCTCCCCTTCCATCATGTCCTGAACGAAGTCGCCCTCATACTTGTCGCCGTTGGTGAATACCAGGGTGCCCCGGCCGTGCGGTTTGCCGCTCACAAACTCGCCGGTGTATTTGTTGCCTCCGGCAAATAAATATGTTCCGTAGCCATGCGGCACGCTTCCCGCCAGGGGACCGATATAGCAGTCGCCGTTCTGGAATTGCAGGGTGGGGCCCTGATCCCGGCTGTCCGTGGAAAAAGAATCGTCTTTTTTGGACGTTTCCCGCGCGTAATGTTTTTCCAGCTCCTGGTACGCCCGGTTGATGTCCCGCATCTGCCGGTTGGCCAGTTTCTGGAGGCGCTCGGATTCCAGCGGAAATCGGTCAGGATGCCAAAACTTCACCTGCTCCTTGTAGGCGCGCTTGACCTCATCCAAAGAAGCCGTCGGCGTGACCTTGAGTATTTTAAAAAACTGCTCCATCGGCAGATCAACAGGCGGGCAACAATGATCCGGTTAGTGAGTCCCCTCGCGGGAGGGTTTGAACCGTTTCAGCAACAGGGAATTGCCGACCACCGAGACAGAACTGAACGACATGGCCGCCGCCGCAAACAGGGGTTTTAAAAGAATGCCGTAACCAGGATAAAGCAATCCGGCGGCGATGGGAATGCCCAGAATGTTGTAGAAGAACGCCCAGAACAGATTCTGTTTGATTTTGCGCAGAGTCGACCGGCTGAGCTCGATGGCGTCCACCACCGCATTCAGATTGGGGGTCATCAGGGTAATGTCCGAAGTTTCCATGGCGATATCCGTGCCCGATCCCATGGCGATGCCGATATGCGCCTGCGCCAGAGCCGGCGCGTCATTGATACCGTCCCCCACCATCGCGACGAACCGTCCCTGATCCATGAGCCGTTTCACCTCCACCGCCTTATCTCCGGGCAGCACCTCGGCGAGGACCTGGTCGATTCCCAACTCATCGGCCACGGCCCGCGCCGTTTGGGAATGGTCGCCGGTGATCATGATCACCTTCAATCCTTTTTGGTGCAACCGCGCCACCACTTCTTTGGCGTGGGGTTTGATGCGGTCGGCCGCGGCAATCATTCCCCCGAGACGACCATCCACCTTCACCAGCATGGGGGTTTTGCCTTGCGCGGTCCAAGCGTCAAGCGGACCGGCGACAGCGGAAAGATCGAGGCCCGCCTGTTCCATCAATGCGCGGTTGCCCAGCGCGACGTCATGACCGTTCACCCGCGCCTGCACGCCGAAACCGGGAAGCGCCTTGAATTCCTGGAAGGGTTGCAGGGCGATGTTTCTTTTTTCCGCCTCCGCCACCACCGCTTCGCCGAGCGGATGCTCCGATCCTTTTTCCAGCGACGCGGCGAGAGACAACAGTTCCGCCTCGTCCATTTGAGACGTGTAAATATCGGTGACATCCGGTTGGCCCTGGGTCAGTGTTCCGGTTTTGTCGAACACCACGGTATCGATGCGTTGCGCCTGTTCGAGAATTTCTCCGCCCTTGATCAAAATGCCCAACTCCGCGCCGCGTCCGGTCCCGACCATAATGGCGGTGGGCGTCGCCAGTCCCAGCGCGCAGGGACAGGCAATGATCATTACCGAAATGAAAATCATCATCGCAAACAGAAACGGTTCCGTGGGTAGCACGGCGATGGCGTCTCCCCAGATCCACCAGACCATAAAGGCAAGGCTGGCCAAGGCGATCACCGTCGGCACAAAAATCCCCGCTACCTGGTCGGCCAGACGCTGGATGGGAGCTTTCGATCCCTGGGCCTCTTCCACCATTTTGATGATGTGGGCCAGCACTGAATCTTTGCCCAGCCGGGTGGCTTTCATTTTGAAAAAACCGGTTTTGTTGATACTGGCGCCGATGACATCATCCCCCACCTGCTTTTCGGCGGGGATGCTTTCACCGGTGATCATCGATTCGTCAATCGCGGTCTGGCCTTCAATGAGGGTGCCGTCCACCGGCACCTGTTCCCCCGGCCTGACGCAAACGATATCGTTGGCGACGACCTGTGCGATCGGGATTTCAAGTTCCTTGCCATCGCGCTCGACTTTGGCGGTTTTGGGTTGCAGTCCGATGAGTTTTTTAATGGCGTCGGATGTACGGCCTTTGGCCCGGGCCTCCAACAGGCGGCCCATCAGCACGAGGGCGATAATCATCGCTGCCGTGTCGTAATACACCAGCACTTCCTGGCCCAAGGACTGAAGCGCGGAGGGGAAAAACGTGGCGAACACGCTGTAAGCGTAGGCGGCGGAGGTCCCGACGGCGATCAGGGTGTTCATATCGGCGTAGCCGTGCCTGAGCCCGGTCCAGGTGCCCCTATAAAATTGCCAGCCGCCCCAGAACTGCACCGGCGTGGCCAAAACGAAAAACACAAGATGATACACCGACGCGTCCCACGCCGGCAGAAATCCCAGTTGATCCCGCATGCCACCGGCCATGATCAGTAGCGCGGCGAAACCGCTGACCATCAACTTGAGGGTCAACTGCCGGGTTACTTCCCGATGACGTTGGGCCTCCAGATCGCGGGTGGTCTGTTCCTCTATTTCTTCCTGAGGCACCTTGTAGCCGATTTGCGCGAGGGCGTCTATAAACTCCCGCATGCCGACACGGGACTCCAGATAATCGACGGTGGCGCGTTCGCTGGCGAGGTTGACTTGAGCGTCGGTGACGCCATCCAGACTGCGGAGTTTTTTTTCGACGCGGGAAACGCAGGAGGCGCAGGTCATGCCCTCCACTGGGAAAACCTTCTTCACCGTCTGGATATTAAACCCAATATTTTCAATAGCTTGTATAATAGACTCAGGAGAAACCCGGTCGGGGTCGAAATCCACACGGGCGGAGGCGGCGCCAAAATTGACACGGGCGCTGGACACGCCGTCCAGTTCGCCGACTTTTTTCTCGATCCGGGCAGCGCAACTGGCACAACTCATCCCCTCCACCGGGAGAACGATATGGCGCGCATGGATGGTGCTTGTTTCAGACATTATTCATAATCCTCGCAATATAGGATGTCACCCACAAGGCAAAAAATACGTGCGTTTAGAATCATAACAGATTTCGAGGTTGTCCATTTCAGCCAGGAGGACGTATATGTTTAAAAGCTATAAAATCCGAATCGCCGCCTTGCAAGCCGGAGTCCTTTTTTTAACATTGACGGTGGGATTCATGGGTTCGTTATCCGGCGCCCACGCGGAATCGAAACTCATCGACCTGACCCACAGTTTCGACCAACACACCATTTACTGGCCGACCAGTAAATCCTTTAGGCTGGCTCCGGTGCATAAGGGACCCACCTCTCAGGGATTCTGGTACGAAGCCAATAATTTCGAAGCGGCGGAGCACGGCGGCACCCACCTGGACGCGCCGGTGCATTTCGCACAGGGACAATGGACCGTGGACCAGATTCCCTTATCCAGCCTGATCGCGCCGGGGGTGCTGGTCGACATCAGCACAAAGGCGAAGGATCATCCCGACACCCTGATCTCCAGGCAGGATATGCTGGAGTGGGAACAAAACAACGGCCGCCTGCCGAAAGGGGTTATCGTTCTGGTCCGCACCGGGTGGGAGACGTTCTGGCCGGATAAGAAAAAGTATCTGGGATCAGACCAGCCCGGTGAAACCTCCGACCTGCATTTTCCGGGGTTCAGCGAAGCGGCGGCCCGGTTTCTGACCCGCGAAAGAAACGTGGCGGCGGTGGGGCTGGATACTGCCAGCCTGGATTACGGGCAATCCAAAGTATTTAAGGCGCATCAGGTGTTCGGGGCGGCAAATGTTCCCGGCTTTGAAAATCTGGTCCAGCTCGACGCCTTACCTGCAAAGGGGTTCCGGGTCATCGCCCTGCCCATGAAAATCGGCGGTGGCAGCGGCGCTCCGTTGAGAATCGTTGCAGAAATTCCTTGAGGGATCGGGTTGCAATAGGGATTATTTGCTGGAAAACAGGGATTTGAAGGTAACGAACCCGTACAGCAAAAGGAGAGTGGCGATCAAGCCGTTGAAAATGCTGTGATCTGCCAGCGAGGTGTAAAAGAAATAACCCCCAGCCAGGGTCAACATCAGGCCGATAAGGAAATAACCGAAAAAACGGAATAACTTTTTCTGGGCATTGTGGTCGAGGTTTTCGCGTTTCTGCTTCAGTTGCAAGCGCCATCGCAGAACGTAATAGGTCTGGCGGAGCCAGGACAGCAGGCCCTGGTCCTCCACAATGCTGGCATGACAGAACATGCAATGGGTATCGGACGGCCGGTTGGGAAAACCGCAGTTCAAGCACAGCTTGTGGTCCTGCTGGTGGCGTAAGGCAGTGGGTTCTTTTTTTGGCTTATCCATGACGACTCAATTCAAACAAAACCTCAGCACGCATCCGGCCCGGCCAAAGTCTATTAAAATAACAAATCAGGATGTTTGTTGAAATTTTATTATGATTACCCTAAGGTGTCAATGCACAAACCCCTCAGGCCTTCGGCCCATCGGTTCAATCTTCAGATTCATGTCCGGAGTTATAAGCGTATGTATTTAAGAATCATCATGTTGTCCCTGATCCTGTCGCTGGCGGCAACGGGCGGATCGTGGGCCACTCCTTTAAAAAAGGTGGCCCCCTCCCCTTATGCAGAAATGGCGCTCATTCCAAAGGGTGCATTTGAAATGGGGAGCCAGAGATCGCTGAGGGAGCTGGACCCGGTTTCAATTTTCCAGTCCGACCGGCATATGCTGGGACCGGAGGACCCCGCTCACGAAGTGATTCTGGACGCTTTTTATATTGATATCCACGAAGTCAGCAACGCGGAATATAAAAGTTATATTGAAGCGACCGGATTGAAATCGGTGCCGCGTTACTGGAACGACACCACGTTCAACCATCCCGATCAACCGGTGGTGGGCACCCCCTGGAAAGAAGCGCAGGGGTTCTGCCATTGGAAAAACAAAAACCTGCCGACGGAAGCCCAGTGGGAAAAGGCGGCGCGCGGCAAACGGCCCGTCAAGTATCCGTGGGGAAACGAAGCGCCGGACAAAACCCGGCTCAACTTCAACAACCACGTTGGCAAACCCACGGCCGTGGGTCTTTATCCTGAAGGCAAATCGGATTATGGGTTGTTCGATATGTCCGGCAACGTTGCCGAGTGGGTCCAGGACTGGCATTTTCCGGAATACTACCTGTTTTCCCCCAAAAAAAATCCGCCCGGGCCGAAAAAAGGCGTGTATAAAATCATCCGCGGCGGCAACTGGATGAATAACGCCGAGGACGTCCGCCTCACCTACCGCAACGCCACCGTCCCGAAAGCGCGCAGCAAAACCGTCGGCTTCCGGTGCGCGGCTGACGCCACACGACCCTCCAAAAAATAATTCCAGAATATTTATCGTTCGTTGAGTTGCGTGAGGATCCGGTCGAGCAGAATGTCGGCGATTTCCATTTTGGAAAGATGCGGGAGGGATTCAACTTTTTCGTTACGGTCGATCAGGGTCACCTGGTTGTTATCGGACTGAAACCCAATGCCGGGTGCGCTAATGTCGTTGGCCACGATAAGGTCGAGTTGTTTGCGTTTCAGTTTTTCGGTGGCGCTTTGCAGGAGGTTTTCGCTTTCCGCGGCGAATCCCACAATCAACTGACCGGTTTTTTGCTTCGCCACTTCTTGCAGAATATCCTGCGTGGGGTGGAGTTTGAGGAGAAGCGTCTCCTTGTCTTTCTTTTTTATCTTTTCCTTGTAGACGGTATCCGGCGCGAAATCCCCTACGGCGGCGGTCATGACCAGGACCTCGCAGCGGGGTAGATGTTCGAACACCCGTTGCGCCATTTCCACGGTCCGCTGGCAATTCAACAGCGTCACGCCGAACGGCGGATCCAGATGGGTCGGACCGCTGATGAGTGTCACTTCCGCCCCCCGGCTTCGGGCTTGGCGGGCAATGGCATATCCCATTTTGCCGGACGACCGGTTGGTGATAAAGCGTACCGGATCGATAGGTTCGCGGGTCGGCCCAGCCGTCACTAAAATACGCAGACCGGCGAGATCGCTTTGCCGCAGAAGGTATTTGCGAACCGCTTCCAGCAGAACCGGCGGTTCGGCGAGGCGGCCGAGACCTACGGTGCCGCAGGCCAGCTCTCCCGCTACCGGCTCAATGAGGCCCACCCCCCGCCTCTTTAAAGTGCGGATATTTTCCTGCACCGCCGGGTGGTCCCACATCTTGTCGTTCATCGCTGGTGCCACCAGAACGGGACCGGCAAATGCCGCGTACAGCGTCGACAACGGATCGTCCGCCAGCCCCTGAGCCATTTTACCGATGGAGTTGGCGGTGGCGGGAGCGACGATCATCAAATCCGCGTTTTCCGCCGCGCGGATATGTTCCATGGAGGCGGAAGACTGGCCCCCGAATATCTCGTGGTAAACGAGGTTCCCGGATAACGCCTCAAAGGTCAGCGGGGTGACGAACTGTTTCGCACTTTCCGTCATTACCACGGTCACTTGCGCACCCTCTTTCACGAGCAGGCGCAACAACTCCACCGCCTTGTAGGCGGCAATGCCGCCAGACACGGCAAGCGCTACTTTTTTTCCTTCCAAAGGTTGAGTCATAACCTGAGAGCCCCTGGTATTTACCGTATTATTTTCTCGTTTATCTAGGGCTCACTTTACCATAAAATGCCTGCCAAACGGAGTTGCTCCTTAAACTCTTATCGTACAAAACCGCACCGGAATTGAGTGTGCCGTGATCGCCCTTCCAAATATGGCTCGTCCTCTGAACATTTTATTTGTTTCACCGGAAGTCCATCCGTTTGCCAAAACCGGCGGGCTGGGGGATGTCTCGGGCGCCCTGCCCCGTGCGCTCAAGGAGCTGGGACACGATGTCCGGGTGATACTCCCGAAATACCGGTCGGTCGGCCGGGTAAAACGTGCTGTCAAACCAACGGGGCGGTCGGTGACCGTGACCGTCGGCCCGAAAACCGTCACCGGCGAACTGTATGAGGGCCGGTTGCATCGCTCCATGCCAGTTTATATGGTGGATCAAAGTGATTACTTCGATCGGGAGGGATTTTACGGGGATGCCAGTGGCGAATTCCATGACAACGCCGAGCGTTTTATTTTTTTCAACCGGGCGGTGCTGGCGGCCTGTAAATCCCTCGACTTTCAACCGGACATCATCCACTGCAACGACTGGCAAACCGGGCTGATTCCCTGTTATTTGCAAACCTTTTATAACAGCGACCCGTTTTTTGAAAACACGCGCACGGTGTTTTCCATTCACAATCTGGGTTATCAGGGAAATTTTGATAAGCGCATGATTCCCGTGGCGCACCTACCGTGGGACCTGTTCACTCTGGAGGGGGTCGAGTTTTACGATCAGTTCAGTTTTTTAAAAGCGGGACTGGTCTTCGCGGATGTGTTGACCACCGTCAGCAAAACTTACCGCCGGGAAATTCTGACGCCCGAACACGGGTTTCAGATGGACGGGGTGTTGCGTCATCATCAGGATAAATTGTTTGGAATACTCAACGGCGTGGACTACCGGGAATGGGACCCGCAAAACGATGCCCATATTAAAACTCGCTACGGCCCAAAATCACTTAAGGGCAAATCTGAATGCAAAAAGAGACTGCTCCGCAAACTGTCGCTCCCGATGAAGGAAAAAACCCCTCTGATCTGTATGGTGACCCGCCTTTCTCCGCAGAAGGGGATCGACTTGGTGGTGCAGAGCTTTTCGGAGCTGTTGGCGTTGGACGCCGCGTGGGTAATCCTGGGTTCGGGCGAAGCGGACTATGAAACATTTTTCAGAGATCAAAGCACTCTGCACCCCGAGCGGTTCCGTTATGTATCGGGGTTCGATGAAAAGCTGGCGCATCAAATCATCGCCGGCAGCGACCTGTTGTTGATGCCCTCGCAGTACGAGCCGTGCGGCCTGACGCAAATGTACGCCCTGCGTTACGGCACCGTGCCGGTAGTACGGCGGGTGGGCGGACTGGCCGATACCGTTAAATCCTGTCAACCGGGGAAAAACCAGGGCACGGGGTTTCTATTCAAACACGCCGAAGCGAAAGAGCTGATGCGCTCACTGAAAAAAGCGTTAGCCCTCTACTCCAGG
>JAPUGN010000131.1 GCA_027298165.1 Nitrospinota bacterium | reverse complement strand
CGGCAATCAGTATGGCTCCAATCCCGACTCACGCTACGCCGAACAGGCGTTGTCGAACATCGACTGTATTCGTTATATGAACACGACGCTGAACACGAGTCATTTTCTGGGTCGCGGTCGAACCACCCTCATCCTTCCGGTTCTGGCGCGGGATGAGGAACCGGAACCCACCACGCAGGAGAGCATGTTCAGTTATGTGCGAATGAGCAACGGCGGGCCTACGCGCTTTCCGGGACTGAAGAGCGAGGTGGAGATGATCGCGGAAATCGCCGGGCGGGTGTTGCCGGACAGCCCCATCCCCTGGCAGGAGCTTCACCGCACGGCCAACATCCGGCAGGTGATTGGCTCCGTGGTCCAGGGCATGAAACCCATGCAGGATATCGACCGCACCCGCAAAGAGTTTCATATCGAGGGCCGCACCCTGCATCAGCCCCGTTTCCCCTCTGTCAACGGCAAGGCATCATTCCAAGTGCCGCAAACGCCGGTCCCGCCGCTCAAAGAAAACCATTTCCGGTTGATGACGGTGCGTTCGGAAGGCCAGTTCAATACGGTGGTCTATGAGACGCGGGACAAATTTCGCGGGGTGGATTCCCGCGACGTGGTGCTCATGCACCCGGAGGATATGGAGCGGAGAGGATGGCGGGAAAACGATACGGTCACCGTCAAAAACTCCACCGGCGCTTTGCCGGGGCAGAAGCTGGTCCCCTACCCGATCACGCCCGGCAACATCATGATGTATTTCCCCGAGGCCAACGTGCTGGTGCCGCGCACCGCCGATCCCCAATCCCGAACCCCCTCCTTCAAGTCCATCGATGTGACGCTGGAATCTGATTGACCACTAGAAAAATAAAGGGATTGATCTGACCCTTGTTAAAAATGATATTGCAAAACCAGTTGCAACAGGTCGTCGTCGCGCAGTGCGAACAGAAAGTCGGTGGGCGGCTGATCCAGGAATGTCCTGATTTCGAGGTCCACCGTCCATTGATCCCCGAGGCGGCGGCTGGCTTCGAGGAACAGAAAGCGGGCGTTGGTGTCGATATCCTGCACCCACCCGAACAGCAATTCCGTGCTGGCCGCATCATTCACCGCCAGCCGCAAAGCTCCCGCCACATCGTTTTCGAATGGAGTCAACGCAAAATCCCGGCGTTCGTCGTATAGATATTCCGCCACCACCCCGAGGTCCATCTGCGTTTCGAAAATCCCGGTGAAGGTATATTCAAATCCGCCGGTGGCGGCCACATAATCGTTACGCACCAATCCCTGCCGGTCGCCCTGCCCTTTGCGGTACAACGCTTCCAGTTTCCATAACCAGTTGCCCACCACGTAGGACACGTCCAGTCCGGTCTGCTGGATTTGCTGATAGACCGGAAGAATGACCGGATTGCCCGCGCCGTCGGTTCCGAGCGTAAACGAAGGATCGCGGCTGGTGCCGAGGAAGTAATAGACCCCGACATCCCAATCGCCGAGGGTATGATTGTAGCGGGCGGCCCAGTCGGTGTGCCATTCCTCGGCGGAGCTTTCATACTGCGCCTGATCGGTATCGACCACAAGGCCGAACCGCAAGCGGCCCTTGCTCCCGGGAAACGTGCGCTCCCGGAAATAGGGCAGGACGAACAGGTCGACCGTTCCCCAATCGCGGGCGATGGACAGGTTCGCCATGGGCTGGCCCAACTTTTGCTCGCCGTCGGTGTTTTCCACCAGATCGGTTTGATTGATGATGTCAACCAGATGCAGAACCTCCGTCACCCCCCAGAATACCTTGCGCACACCGAGCCGCAATTCGAAATCCTCAGGCAACCACAGATAAGTGAGCTCCCGCACGTCGAAGTGGGTGCGCTCGGCATCGGCGCTGTCCAGACGGAAAAACGGAACGAAGGTAAAACTGCTGCCGCTTTCAAATTCGTGATAATACTCCGGCTGGAAGGCGAGTGACGCCGACTGATCCCGTTGCCCGGCATGATTGGGGTTTTCCGGAAACAATCGGACTTCACCCTCAACGTAACCGGAAAGCTCATGCGCGGACGCCGCAGGCACCTCAACGAGGCCCAACAAAACGGTCAACGCCATTCCTGACAGAACGAATTTATTTATAGATGCTGTCCATTGCATTGCGTATCGAGGCTTAAGAACTGGCCACCGGGAGAAACTCTGATAATTGCTTCTCCAGGGCTTTGGGATCACTAAAATAATCCTTCCGGAACTGAACCGCCATCGGGTCGATGAAGATGTCCTCTACGCCCTGCACCATCGCCTTCAAAGTTCCCTCGGCGATCATATCGGGCGAGCTTTTTTCCATGTCGAAGTCTTTTGCCATATCGGTTTCAATCGGTCCGGGGAACACGCCAAACACCCGGGTCCCCTGTGCGGCCAACTCCGCCCGTATACCCTGGGTCAGGGAATGCAGAGCCGCCTTGGAAGCGGAATAAGACCCCAACACCGGGAAATTCCCCAGGCTGGCGACGGTAAGAACATTCACCAGGGCGCCTCCGCCATTCTTTTTGAGAACGGGAGCAAACGCCCGGCTCATCATGAGCGTTCCAAAATAATTGACTTCCATTTCCTGCCGGGCGGAGTCCAGATTGCCGGCTGAGATCAATCCCGTGAAATTCGCAATTCCGGCGTTATTGATCAACAAGTCGATGTCTCCCGCCTTGGCGGCCGCGGATTGGATCTGCTTTTCATTGGTGATATCGAGGGCCACCGGCTCCACCTTTCCTCGGTGCTCTTCGGGCCATTCGGATGCCAGCTTGTCAAACGCTCCGACATCACGTATGCCGGCATAAACTTTTTTCGCTCCATGGTTAAGCAATGCGGTGACATACGATTTACCAATGCCCCGGTTAGAACCGGTGACCAATACAACAGAGTTTTTAATTTTCATGATCTTGTCCTTCCTATTAAATGGGGTACCTCCATGGGTAATTGGTTTTCAGACGATCACCACGATCTTGCCCTTCTGCTGATTAGATTCCAGATACCGGTGGGCATCGACGATGGCGTCCAGCGGAAAGGTGCGATCGATGACCGGTTTCAGGGTACCGGATTGAAGACCTTCGCGGACATACGACACACCGCGTGCCCGCTTTTCGGAATCCTGCACGATCTCGAACAACGTGTAACCTCGTAGGGTTAAGCCCTTCCCGAGTGCTGGGAATAATGGAAAGAGTGTCGGCTCGGGAGACAACGCACCGTACTCGAAGACGATCGCACCGGGAGCTGCGGCATCGGCAAGCTTCTCCAGCAAGGGCCCAGCGACAGGGTCAAAGATCATGCTGGCTCCTTTATCGGACGTGACGGCCATCACCCTGGCTGCCAGGTCTTCTTCATCGGTCACGATGACATGATCGGCACCGGCGTCGAGAAGGAACGGCTACTTGTCGGCGCCGCGGGTCGCGGCGATGGCCAATGCCCCGGCCGCCTTGGTGATCTGAATGGCGGCCAGCCCGACACTGCTACTCGCGGCGGTGATCAACACAGAATCATCTTTCTTTAATTGACCGATTTCAATAAGGGCGCCGAAAGCGGTGAGGTACTGCATCCAGATCGCAGAGCCTTCGATTACCGTTAGATTGTCAGGGTAAGGCACTGCGGCGTATTCCGGGACAATCGCACTTTCGCCGTAGACTCCATACTTTCCAATGGAGAAAGAAGGTATGGTGCTCACGCGGTCA
>JAPUGN010000130.1 GCA_027298165.1 Nitrospinota bacterium | reverse complement strand
AAATGCAGGGCCAAATGAAGGATATGTTTGTGGACCATGACAAAGACTGGTAAACCCTCCTCATCACCGTTTAGAAAATCTTGTTTGGGACCTGCAGGGATCTTTTTATTCGTCCCGGCGCTCTGCCTCCTCCTAGCGGGGGCCGGATGGGCCGCAGACATACGGGTCACCGCCTCGGTGGATAAGCAGGAACTGACACTGGAAGACAGCGTAAATTTTTCCATCACGGTGGAAGGGACATCCAAAGCACCGCAACCGGAACTACCCCCGCTTGATTCCTTCAGGGTCCGATCCAGGGGATCCTCTTCCTCCCTGCAATTCATCAACGGCACGCAAACGTCTTCGGCCACCTTCACTTACCGGTTACAGCCCCAAGCCACGGGAACGTATACCGTAGGTCCGGCGACGGTCGTCATTGGCGGAAAGACTTTTCGAACCGAGCCGATTACTCTAGTGGTTAAAGCGCCGTCCAAAACCGTGGACACGGCCAAAGAAGTTTTTGTCGAGTTGCGGGTTTCCAATTTAAAACCCTATGTGCAGGAACAGGTGACGGCGACCCTCAGGGTTTATCACCGGGTGGAGCTTAGAAACCTGAGTGCGGATTTAAAATATCCGGGATTCCGCAAGGAGAAGCTGAAAGGTCCGGTTCGGATCACGCGGGTGGTTGACGGTATAGGGTATCAGGTGTTTGAAATTTCCACCGCCCTGTTTCCAATGAGCGCGGGCCGTATCGAAATTCCCGCCGGCAACGTGGAATTCGACCAGGTGAAACCTGCGAACCCACAAAAACCATTTGATCCGTTCGATCCCTTCGGTCCCGGTTCCATTTTCAAAAATACCACCTCGTTGGAACATAAGACGCTGAGAACGAGGGCGACCACCCTGCAGGTGCAACCGTTACCGGCTGAGAACCGTCCGGCAGATTTTTCCAATCTGGTGGGGACCTTCAAAATATCGGCGCTATTGAGCCGGCGGGAAGTCGAAGTCGGCGACACCGCCACTTTGACGGTAACCGTTTCCGGAAAGGGCAATATCCAGGATCTGGCTCTGCCCTTGCCGGACTGGGGCGAGAATTTCAAGGCCTATCAGGATCAATCCACATTCCATCAGACCCACACGTCCGAGGCCATTTCAGGAGAAAAAGTTCACACCTTTGCGCTGGTTCCATTGAAAACCGGCCCGCTTCCGGTCCCTCAAATGGGTTTAACCTATTTCGATCCGGAGCGAGCGGATTACGTTACCGTCCAAACTCCGGTGTTGTCGATCACCGCCCTCCCCGCGAAAAAAGATGCCCAGATGAAAATCGTCGATGCGGAATCCGGCCAAGTGAGCGGGATGAAGGACTCTATCCCTCAACTCGAGGAGGATATTCTGCCGATTCATACCGGCGCACAACTATTTGAGAATCACCGTCTTCTCCCTGGGTCGATCTGGCTCTATGGGCTGGGACTGATCGTACCTCCGGGGTTGTTTCTGGTTTACGCCTGGAACTACCGGCACCGGCACCGCCTGAAACACGATATCGCTTTTTCCCGGAGTCACGGCGCCTACAAGCAAGCTCTTAATAAACTGGAAGCTCTTCCCCATGAAGGCGACTCCCGGAATATTGCCCGGGAATTATCGCTGATTATCCGCGAATACCTCGGCAACATTTTAAATCTCCAGGGAACGGCCATTACGCCCAGAGAAGTGGAGGAAAAACTGAACAAGGGGAATGTGTTCAGCATGGAAGCGATTGAGGCGACCCAAAAACTTCTGGAACACTATGAAACCCTGCAATACGCATCGTCTCCCGCAGATCAACCGGAGGGTTTGATTCAGGAATCCCGGCGCCTACTGGAACGATTGGAGAAAAAATCGTGACCCCCCGAATCTTCCCTCCGAAACACCTGCTATTGGGATTGGCGCTGGTGTTGCTTCCCACATGGGTGGGGAGCCAGCCCGAATCGGAAATCACCCAGGCGAACCAGCTGTACAATCAGAATCAGTTTCAGCAGGCGGCGGATTTATACGAGCGGGCGATCGTCGGCGGCAGGGAGAACGGCCATCTGTATTTCAACCTGGGAAACGCATATTTCCGGATGGGTGATGTGGCCGGGGCGGTTTTCAATTACGCCCGGGCCCAAACCCTGTTGCCGCGGGACGAGGATATCAAGTCTAATCTGGAATACGTCCTCCGCCAGACGGTGGATCAACTGGACGGACGCAAACCGCATGCGCTGGATTCGATGGTGTTCTGGGTGCGCGATCTCAACCTGAAAGAACATGGAATCGCTTTGCTGTGGATCAACCTGGCCTTCTGGTTGGCCCTGACCGTCCGGTTGCACCACAGAACGCAAATTCTCCATACCGCCGCGAAGGTTCTGCTGGTGCTTCTGGTATTGGCCCTGGTTTCGACAGGGGTTCGATGGCAACTGGAATCCGGCCGATCCTTTGGGGTGGTTCTTCCAAAGCAAATCGACGTTCATTCAGAATGGAATACCCGCACCGCGGCCTTGTTCCAACTGCATCAGGGGACCCTTGTTTCCCTCGCCAGGGAAAAGGAACACTGGGTTGAGCTGGAACTGCCCGATGGCAAATCAGGATGGACCCTCAAGTCGAATATTGCACCATGAAGCGGCGGACTAATGATTATCCGCCTCGACCCCCGCGATAAAACCCCGAATCTGGGCTTTTTGTGGGGCCGATCCTTTATCGAAAATATTAACAAGTTTGACCACGGTTTTACGAAAATCCTTGTCCTGCATCCAGCCCATCAAATCGCGGACCGATGAGGATTCCGCTTTAAATTGTTCCTCTTTACTGACCATCAACCCTTCTCCGGTCAACAACCAGCAAATGTTCATGTCGCTCTTTCGGCAAAGACCAGTCAGTGTGGTGGCTGAGGGCAGGGATTTGTCGTTTTCCAAATCCGATAATGAGCCTTGCGACACACGAATCAGTGCCGCGACGTCCACCAGTCGTAACGTTGAAACCTTTCTCCAATATTTCAGCCTCCCTCCCACGCTTACCGGAAACTCCGACGGGTTAACATTTTTACTTTGCATGATAACCTCTTTAAAATGTGGTTGGCTAATGTTTCCATTATATAAGAGATGGGTTAAAAATTGACTAAGACAATGCTACAGTTGTGTAACAATTTTCGGGAAAGGGTACATGCTTTAGGGGGGATTACGCCGCTCAGATATCGCCTATCCTGATAAAAACCAAGGTTATTCGTGAAATCGATAGCCCACACCGCGGATCGTTTTAATGTAGCGACCGGCAGATTTAAGTTTGGTTCGCAGTCTCTGGATATGCGTGTCTATGGTGCGGGAAATAACTCCCTCGCCATGCTCCCAGATATGATCCAGGAGGAATTCCCGGGTTTTCACCTGCCCCACGTTATCGAGCAGGCTGGACAGCAATTTAAATTCCGTAAGGGTCAATTGAATCAGCTGGCCCTTCACGGTCACTTCGTGTTTGAGAAAATCGACGGTCAAGTCGCCCCCGGAAAAATTTTCGGGTTTGCTGTCCTCCTTATAGACCCTTTTTAAAACACTATGGATTCTTAAAATCAATTCCTGCGGGTTGAAGGGTTTGGTGACATAATCGTCCGCCCCGAACTCCAGCCCCAGAACGCGATCGATCTCGTCGCTCCGCGCGGACAATATTATGATGGGAATATCCCGGGTATCTTTATTCGCTCTTAAGGTCCGGCAAACTTCCAATCCGCTGAGTCCGGGGAGGTTAACATCCAGAACCACCAAATCGGGTTTTTGGGTTCGGACGATATTCAAGGCCGACTCCCCTTCGACCGCGGTGAATAGTTCAAAGGGTTCTTTC
>JAPUGN010000013.1 GCA_027298165.1 Nitrospinota bacterium | reverse complement strand
GTAATGCGAGATATCTTTGCCCACTCCCGGAATGGCCTGTAGCAACTCGTCGATCTGCCGTTTGATTTTACGCATGACCTGCCCGGTCATGATCTGACTCAGGTGCGCCGACATGCCGCCGACGTTGGTGGAAATCGACATTTCGTTATCGTTCAAGATGACGATCATGTTGCTTTTGAGATGGCCGGTGTGATTCAAGCCTTCAAAAGCCATGCCCGCAGTCAACGATCCGTCGCCGATCACCGCCACCACTTCGTTGTCCTCATTTTTGAGATCACGCGCTTTGGCGAAAGCGAGAGCGGCGGAAATGGAAGTGCCTCCGTGGCCGCAGTTCCAGTGGTCGTGCTCGTTTTCCTCGCGCTTGGTGAAACCGCTCAACCCTTGGTATTGCCGGAGCGTATGGAACCGGTCCTTGCGGCCGGTCAACAGTTTGTGGACATAGGACTGGTGGCCCACGTCCCACACAAACTTGTCGCGCGGACTGTCAAACACGTAATGCATAGCCAGCGTCAATTCCACAATCCCCAGATTGGAACCCAGGTGACCGCCGGTTTTGGATATCGTCGCTAAAAGAGTGTCCCGAATTTCGGTGGCGAGAGCGGGAAGATCTTTTATATCGATCTTTTTAAGATCCTGAGGACTGTTGATTCCATCTAAGAAACTGCTCATCATAATTCCATATCAAAAGGTGCGTTGCACGAAAAAACGGGCAATCTCCCGCAGGGGATCGGCTCGTTCGTCAAAATCTTCAAGGCATTCCATGGCCTCATCGACCAGTGCCTCGGCTTTCTTTTTGGATTCCTCCAAACCGAACAGAGCCGGGTAGGTGGCTTTATTTTTGTCGGCATCACTGCCGATATCTTTGCCAAGTTGTTCTTGTTCTCCCGTAATATCGAGGATGTCGTCAATGATCTGAAACGCCAGACCGATATGAGCCCCGTAGCGGGATAGAGCTCCCAACTGGGAGGACGAAGCCCCGCTCAATATCGCCCCGATTCGGACACAGGCTTTGAAAAAAAAGCCCGTTTTGTAAATGTGGATGTACTCCAAAGTCGATGCGTCGACCGGTTTCCCTTCCGATTCCAAATCCACCACTTGGCCACCGATAACTCCGGTGGAGCTCATGGCCTTGGCGATTTCATGGGACGAACGAAGAATATCTTTGTGGGGTACGGCCTCCATCAACAATGGGTTGGTCATCAACACAAAGGCCTGGGTCAGTAACGCGTCTCCAGCCAGGATGGCAATGGCTTCACCAAAAACTTTATGGTTGGTCGGCTTGCCCCTCCTCAAACTGTCATCATCGAGAGCAGGGAGGTCATCATGAATCAGCGTATACGTGTGGAGGAATTCAACCGCTACCGCAAACGGAAGGACACGGTTTCGGTTTCCTCCCACCGCTTCCGCCGAAGCGATCAATAGACTGGGCCGAAGTCTCTTTCCTCCGGCAAACAGGCTGTAGTGCATCGATTCATGAATACTTTTAGGGTATCCATCTTTTTCCGGCAAAAATTCGAGGATGGCCTGATCAATGAAGGCCTTGCAATCCCCTAAATATTTTTTGGCGAGTACGCCTCCCGCTTCTATCAATGCTTCACCGAAATAACGAAAGAGCCCTAAAGTATCGTAATATAAAATGTTATCACACAATCCACCTCAGTCAACCTTAAATCGGTGCCCCGATGTACCGCCATTTCTAAGAGGCTTAACCCGGCAAAATTCCTTGGTACTGAGTCGAAAATTTACGCCTATCCTTACAATTTAACCGGTTGAAAAGGTCCAGATTCCCCTTTCTTTATCCCAATTAGGACTCAAATCGTTTGCAGCCCCAACCCGAAATCTCCTCCCAGCCTCTCGACGTATACCCTTATGAGGGCTGTTAATGGGCCCGCAGTTTGGATTCCCCCAAGAAGCACCCGGTACCCGAAATTATTCTCCTGAATAAAAATGGGTTTCTTTGCTTTTAGTAAACCTTTAAAATGTTGAATCTATTATGTTCCTGAAATATTGAACCAATCAAAGAAATGCCTTTTCATAAAAACGTAGCCTTCATTTCATAAACCGTCGCACCCCCATGCCCCATCCCAACTTGTTTGAACTGATTCCAAGGAGTCCTGTATGGCAAATCTGACCACCACCTGGGTGGGATACGTTTCACTGCTGGTATTCGTTCTGGCCTACGCCTTGGTTGTGATGGAAGAAAAAATCCACATGCGCAAATCCAAGCCCGTCATCTTTGCGGGGTGTTTCATGTGGTTCCTCATCGGTCTCTATGAATCTCTAAACGGCCCTGGTAACAGCGAGGCCCACGATTATGTGCAACACCTCATCGCGGAAATCGGCGCACTGTTTTTCTTTCTGCTCTCCGCCATGACTTACATCAACACTCTGGCGGAGCGGAACGTTTTCAATGCCCTGCGCATGTGGCTTCTGCGCAAGGGTTTGGGATTTCGTTCTTTATTCTGGACAACGGGTATTATCACGTTTTTCCTGTCACCGCTGGCGGACAACCTGACCAGCGCCCTGCTTATGTCCACGGTAGCGTTGGCAGTGAGCGGCGGCAATTCCAAATTCATCGTTCTCGCGTTCGTCAATATCGTGGTTGCCGCCAACGCGGGCGGCGCGTGGAGTCCGTTCGGTGACATCACCACGCTCATGGTCTGGACGGCTGGCAAGGTCGACACCCTGAATTTCGTTTATCTCATGCTTCCGTCGCTGGTCAACTGGATCGTGCCGGCTACCTGCATGTATTTCTTTATCCCGAACGAATTTCCGGAGGCGCCTTCCGAGGCCATTCCCCTGAAACCCGGCGCCAAAGTGATCATTGTCATGGGAATCTGCACCATCGCCACCGCTGTCAGCTTCCATCAATTTTTTCATCTGCCGCCGTTCATGGGTATGATGCTCGGCCTCGGCGCACTCATGATGTTCGGCTACTATCTGAAACGCTGGGGAGACAAACCCCTGATGTATGAACTGGGAAATCCCAATAACCGCCGGGCGGAAAATTCTCATTTTGACATTTTCAGCAAAATTTCATCGGTGGAGTTTGACACTCTGCTGTTCTTCTTCGGCGTGCTCACTGCGGTCGGCGCTCTGCAGTATCTCGGCTACCTCGCGCTGGCCAGTGAAAACTTGTACGAAACCATCGGCCCGACCTGGTCCAACATCATCGTGGGGGTTCTTTCCGCCATTGTGGACAACATTCCCGTCATGTTCGCGGTGTTGAAAATGGACCCCGCCATGGGCGTCGACCAGTGGCTGTTGATCACGCTGACCGCGGGAGTGGGGGGCAGTCTTTTGTCTGTCGGTTCTGCCGCTGGGGTAGCGGTGATGGGAGTCGACCGGAAAAACTACACCTTCCTCTCCCACATGAAGTGGTCCTGGGCCATCGCCCTGGGATACGCCGCCAGCATTTTGTGCTGGTACTGGGTCACCGGAAGCTTCCGCTGATTGCCTGACCCGAACGGTGGGTTTCAAGCCCGCGCCAGAGTGAACACCTCGACGCGCCCCGCCTTCGCTTTCTTCAACACCCGGGTCACTTCGTTCACCGTGGAACCGGTGGTGAACACGTCGTCGACCAGCAGAATATTTTTTTGAGAGACGGTCTCGGGATTCACCACCGCAAACGCACCCTTCACATTCTTCAACCGCTCCTCCCGATTCCTGCGAGCCTGCGGTAACGTTTCCCGGATGCGATGGAGCGGCTTCACCAACAGCGGGGCGTCCAGAATATTCGCGATGGTATGGGCCAGCACGAAGGCCTGATCGAATCCGCGATCCTTCAGCCTCCGGATGTGCAGAGGCACGTAAGCCACCGCGAAGCCCTCGTATTCCGTCCGGTGCGCTTCAAAATAATCCCGCAGAAAAGGCTCGATCTCCGCAATGGCTCCCGGCTGGTTGCGGTATTTGTAAAAATGAATCAACTCCTTTAAGACCGAGTCGTACAGGCCGAGCGACCGCGCCCGGTCGAACCGGTACTCCCCCTTGCGGCACCAGCCGCACTCGAATCCTTCCGCCGGGTAATCGTAATCGATGTCGGCGGGCCGTCCGCAGGTCTCGCATAAAGGATCATCAATCACAAAGATGTCGTCCCGGCACATTCCGCATAGATAATCGCCGCCCTGTTCCCGGCTGAGCCCACAACCGACACAACGGCGTGGAAACACGGAGTTCAGGAGCGACTCCCAAGCCCGCACCACACAGGCGCTATTGAGGAACCGGTTTATCATGTCATTCGCCAGAACTTTGTGATAAAGTTTTCTGCTTCGGTGGGAAGGAAAATTATATCACGAAACCCACAACCCCGACCGGGCACCCCTAACCCCTTGAAATAGAGACCTATGAATCAAAAAATAATACAACTGACCGAGCGCCACGTCGCCCACACGATTGGACGCTATCCCATCGCACTGGTCAAGGGCAAGGGCATGCACGTCTGGGACGCGTCGGGGAACAAATACCTCGATTTTGTCGCAGGCGTGGCGGTGAACAGCCTCGGGCATTGCCATCCCGCAGTGGTTCGCGCAATCCGCAAGCAGGCCGGGCAATTGATTCACGTCTCCAACTGGTTTCATATCGAACCGCAGGCACAACTCGCGGCGGAAATCACCCGGTTGAGTTTCGGCGGCAAAGTGTTCTTCTGCAACAGCGGAACCGAAGCCAACGAAGGCGCCATCAAACTGGCGCGGCGGTATTATGTCGACCAGGAACAGAAACACAAAAGCGAAATCATCACCACCTACAAAGCGTTCCACGGGCGCACCCTGGGCGCGATGAGCGCTACTCCGCAGGATAAAATCCAGAAGTGGTTCGGTCCGCTGGTACCGGGATTCAAATACGTTCCGTTCGATGATATTGCGGCCATGAGGAAAACCATCACCTCCAAAACCTGCGCAGTGATGGTCGAACCCGTCCAAGGCGAAAGCGGCGTCATCATTCCCTCTAAAACTTATCTGAAGGAATTACGCAAACTCTGCACCCAGCGGAAGGTCCTGTTGATCCTGGACGAAATACAAACAGGATTCGGGCGGACGGGCC
>JAPUGN010000129.1 GCA_027298165.1 Nitrospinota bacterium | reverse complement strand
AATTGCTCGAGTCTCAACTTACGCATTGCCCTTCCTCCCAGAAAGTGAGTGCCGATGGGTTCGATCAGCCTCCTCCCATTGGGGTAAAAACCACCAAAAATCCAGAGAAAAAAGCGTTGGTTTCCCGCGCTTTGTAGCCACTCGCCCGTAATCATTTGTAAAATAATGTGTAAAATTATTATCAGACCAAATCCCATATAAAACAATGCTATAAATAGGTAGGTCGGTAAAAGTCCTTACCCACACCTTTAAAAAAGGCTTGAAACCCATATAATCAAAGGATTTCAAGAGCACGCGGCCTGATCTAAAAAATGTTATTTACTCTCTATAAAACAATTAAGCTCCTTACGGGTTGTTCTTCAAAACTGTTTGGGATTAGAACTATCCCATTCACATAACGTTTCTCGGTTAAATAAGCTATTATCTTAGAGGGGTTTTTAATAATGTGCATAAAGAGCCATAGAACAATGGGAATTTTTCGGCTTCATTTCACTTCCAGTGGGCTTAAGACTCCATCACTCCATTCAGGTTCCATTCTTATGGTGGGCCTCTTGTTGATTTTTGGAATCGATTTTCTTCATGCGGAATCGGTGGTGGCGCCAGTGCATCCGGCACCGCACCCGGTCATGGCCGTCGCGGATGGGGAACATTCCGGAGATCATTTAAAGTCCGTGGGACCGGGAGAGGCGCCGCACCTGCTTTCCGCCGACCCGGCCCGGTTTCAGCAGGTCTCCGACATTGCCAAAAACGCATCGGAAGTCCCGCCTCCCGTGTCACATCGATCTCCTAAAAGAGTCCGGTTCCATCTGAAGGCCCAGGAAGTGGTGGCACCATTGGCCGAGAAGACTCCTTATATTTTCTGGACGTTCAACCGGACCGTGCCGGGACCTTTATTGCGAGCGCGTGTAGGCGACACGGTGGAGTTGACCTTGGAGAATCATCCGACCAGCAGTCACGACCACTCCATTGATCTGCATGCGGTGACCGGTCCCGGCGGGGGAGCTCAGATGATCCGGGTGAAACCGGGGAAAACAAAAACCATCACCTTTAAAGCCATTCACCCCGGGGTATTCATTTATCACTGCGCCACCCCCAATGTTCCCACCCATATCACCAACGGCCTGTATGGATTGATCGTGATCGATCCGGCGGAAGGGTGGCGTGCCGTCGACCGCGAATTTTATGTGATGCAGGGTGAAGTGTATACGAAAGGCGAGGTGGGGCAACAGGGGTTTCAAGCCTTCTCTCCGCGCAAAATGATGGACGAGCGCCCCGAATACATTGTATTGAACGGCCGGGTCAAAGCCTTGACCGGCGCCCGGGCGCTTCAGGCGAAACAGGGAGAAACCATCCGCATCTTTTTTGGAAACGGCGGCGTTTCGCGCATTTCCAGCTTTCATATCATCGGGGAAATTTTCGACCGGGTGTATCCGGAAGCGGCGCTTAACCACGTGCTGACTTCCGTGCAAACCACTCTGGTTCCGGCAGGGGGAGCGGCCGTGGTGGAATTGACTCTGGAAAACTCCGGCGATTATATATTGCTCGACCACGCCATCTCCCGGATTGACCGCGGCGCTTACGGCATCCTCCATGTCCAAGGCACTCCCGTCCCAGAATTACTTTCTCCCCGGTGAAAAGTGCAGGCTCCCTTAATACGATATCTTGATGCCTGAAAACACCGGGTCTTCGGGCGGACCTCCTGTATAATGCCCTCATCAATTTTTCACTGAAGGAAATCCTGTGCTGTTGGCCATTGACATTGGAAACACCAATATCGTGTTCGGTCTGTTCGCCGGAGAAGAACTCAAAACCCACTGGCGCATTCGTACCGAGCGCAACCGCACGACCGATGAATACTGGGTGCTGGTCAACGAATTTTTAAGGCTCAACGAGATCGGCCCGGCCAGCATTCACCATATCATCATCTCCTGCGTGGTACCGCCGCTGATCCCGGTGTTCGAGGAATTGTCCAGGAAATATCTTAAAAGCGATCCTTTGGTGGTGGGCCCCGGTATCAAGACCGGTATTTCCATTTTGTACCACAATCCCACCGAAGTGGGCGCCGACCGCATTGTCAACGCCATTGCCGGTTTTGAAAAATACGGCGGGCCATTGATTATCGTTGATTTTGGAACCGCCATCACCTTCGATGCGGTATCGGAAAAAGGGGAGTACCTGGGCGGCGCGATTTTCCCCGGGTTGAATATTTCGCTGGAGGCGCTCTACAAAAGCACCGCCAAACTTTCGCCGGTGGACATTGTCCTGCCCGAGCACGTTATCGGCAAATCCACCAAGGAAAGTATTCAGTCAGGGACCGTCTACGGCTTTGTGGGGGTGATCGAAAGTATCGTTTCGAAAATGCAGAGCGAGATCGGCAAACCCGCCCAGGTGATCGGCACTGGCGGCGTTCTACCGGTGATTGAAAAACAGGTGAAGAGTATTAAAACGGTGGACCCGTTTTTAACGCTGGAGGGGCTTCGGATTCTGCATTACAGAAACCGTTCGTGATTTTCGGAAGGCCGGGGAATTTCAAAAACAAACCGGCTCTCCCGACTTGAGGAGGGGCATCAAACCCGGATAGAGGAGGGCACCCGGGTTTCGTCGTCGGGAAAGCCGGCCTGAACATTTTTCAAGCGGCGAAAACTTAATTTAATAATTATCCATTATCCTTCTTGATGAACAGGCGCACCATCCGGGGATCTTCGTCCCGGTTGAATACCGAGTATCCCCGTGCCTCCGCCCACCGTTGGAACATTTCGGTTACGTTTTTCTTTTTATCCAGAATGATTTCCAGAATGCCGTTGCGGGTGACGCCCTTGAAGGCCTTTGCCATTTTGTCGGAAGCGCTGAAAAAGGAGAGTCCCCGAATATCGAGAGTTTTAAAAATCTGCATTATCTATTCCCCCAAAATGTGAACCGATGCCCTCTGCGCACCCGTCCGTTTTTCTGATATCTGTACCTAATATAGGAAATCAAAATTAAAACCGGGTTAACCGACCATTAAATATTTTTAATGTTCACCCGGTTCCACGGTCCCCGGAGCCATGCATGCGGGCGAGACGCGGGTTTAAAAATCAATTAAAATCAATTAGTTAGGCGTGTTTGGGGGGCTTGATGGATCACCGCAGTGGGGTTTTTGGACCCTACTCGCCCGCCGGCAAGGAAATGATTTGTACAAGGGAAACCTCGGTTGTTACAATGATCCGTCCCTATTGAACCCAAGGTATTTTAGAAGGAGTCCCCGATGTCTATATCCCGGGATGGCAACACCGAGTATGTATCCAACGAGCCGACGTTTGAGGAGAAGACGGTCCGGCTGGAAGAGGAAATCAAAAAACAACTGGAGCAGGACCCGCACCGGTTGGAATTCAAAGGTCGCTATTTTTCGAATGACGAGATGACCATCCTCGCTCGATCCGAACAGGTGCGTTCGGTTCGCTCGCTGGACGTGTCCGATAACCAGATCGGCGATCCTGGACTGAAGGCCTTGTTCGAAGCCGACACCTTGGAGCAATTGGAGGATCTCAACCTGTCCGTCAACTTCATCACCACCGCCGGAGTCAAGGAGGTGGCGCAGTCCGATGCCGTAAAAATCAAAAAATTAAAAAAGCTGTCCCTGGAAGACAACAAGTTGGTGGACGAAGCCACGGTGGCGCTGGTCAACTCCCCAAGCCTGAGTGGCCTCGAGTCGCTCAACCTCGGCTGGAACGAAATCGGCAACGACACCGCGAAGGCCTTGGGGCAGAGTGCCATCATGAAAAACCTGAAGACTCTCGACATGGAACGCAATTACATCAGCGGAGAGGGCATTAAAGAGATGTTCAGCGGCGGGGCGCTTTCCAAATTGCAGGAATTGAACCTGACGTCCAACAAGCTGGGGGATGAAGGCGCGGTGGCGCTGGCTCAGGCCGAATCCCCGTCGCCGTTACAGGTGTTGTGGCTGAACAACAACAATATCGGCGATACCGGCGCGCAGTCCCTCGGCGAGTCCACCCACTTGACCCATCTGGAAAAACTGTATATCGGGAGAAATTATTTTGGAGAAGCGGGAGGGGATGCCCTGTATAATACCAAAACCCTGACCCGCATGAAAACGCTGGTATTGAAAGAAGGCGTTGAAACGAATCCCGCTTTCGTCAACTACTCCCGCCCCGAACTGCTCCGTCCCGATTACGAGGAGTAACCCTTCCCGCTCCGGATTTCGATCAGAATACATTCAGCGTTTTGAGCTGGGTGAGTTTGGGCGATTCGCGCAGGGCCTTTTTGACTTCTTCGGATTTGACCAGGTTGCCGCCGAGATGCAGGTAGGTGAGATTCTTGAGGTTGTCCGATTGCGCGATGGCCAGCGCCCCTTCATCTCCCACCCGATTGTCGACCATACTCAGTGAGGTGACTTCGGTCAGCGTTTTGGAATTCGCCAGCGCTTTCGCTCCTTCTGCGCCGATGCCGTTGCACTCCAGGTTCAGGGTGTGGACTTTGGCGAAAAGCGGTGATTCCGCTACGATCTTCGCGCCTTCATCTCCCAGGTTGTTGGACCCGAGGTGCAGGTAATCGATGTTGCTGATGATGGGGGAGGCGACCAGTATCTTCAACGCTTCCGCGT
>JAPUGN010000128.1 GCA_027298165.1 Nitrospinota bacterium | reverse complement strand
GTTGACCATCGCGGTCCCCAATCGTTTCTACGAAAAATGTTTGATCGAAAATTATCTAGAGCTGATTCAGAACGTTTTGGAAACAGTGTCCGACAAAAAACTGGCAGTCCGTTTCAGGGTCAGCTCGGAAGGTGCGGTCGCAAAGACCTCCACGGACATTCCGGAGCCGCAGAAAACCCGGGACCTGCCGTCGCCCATGCCGCTGTTTCACCGTGGGTTCTTGAATCCTAAATATGTTTTCGATAATTTTGTCGTGGGCCCCAACAACCAGTTCGCGCACGCCGCTTGCCAGGCCGTTGCCACCAACCCGGCGCAAAATTATAACCCGTTGTTTTTATACGGGGCGGTCGGGCTGGGCAAAACCCACCTGCTCCATGCCATCGGCAACGCCATTGTCCAAGCCAACCCGGAGACCCGGGTACGCTACATTTCCGCAGAAAGTTTCACAGTGGATTTGATCGAATCCATCAAAAAAGACCGCATGCAGGGTTTTCGCGAACGCTACCGACCCCTGGATGTTCTTCTGGTGGACGATATTCAGTTCTTCGCGGGGAAAGAACGGACCCAGGAGGAATTCTTTTACACATTTAATTCCCTGTACGAATATCACAAACAGATTGTCATCTCCAGCGACCGCTACCCCAAGGACATGCAGAACATCGAAGAGCGGCTCAGGTCACGTTTCGAAAGCGGGTTGATCGCTGACATCATGCCTCCGGATCTGGAAACCAAAATAGCAATCCTGTACCAGAAAGCCGAAATCCACAAGAAGGGCCTCCCCCAGGATGTTGCTATGTTTCTGGCCAACAACATTCGATCCAATATTCGTGAACTGGAGGGCCTGTTGTTGCGGGTTATCGCCTACGCGTCATTCACCCACAGAGAGATCAATCTCGAGCTAGCGCAGGATGTTTTAAAAGATTTCACAATTGATAAAAACCGCCATTTTACCATCCCCAACATTCAAAAAACCGTGGCCCAATTTCACCAGCTTAAGGTCGCGGATTTGAAGTCCAAAAAGCGTTCCCGGGACATCTCCGTACCGCGTCAGATTGCCATGTATATCTGTCGCGAATACACCCAGGCGTCGCTCCCCGAAATCGGCCGCCAGTTCGGCGGCAAAGACCACACCACGGTCATTTTTTCCCACCGCAAGATTACCGGTTTGGTGAAGGAAAACAAAGAAATTGAAAGCCGGATTCAGGAGATAATTAAACTAATTGAAAATGGATAATCTGTAAAATACCTGTGCAAAAACTGTGCTGAAAACATCTAATTTAAGGTATAATGAATAGCGTCAAAAACTATCCCCACCTATCCACGGTGAAAGCCCTAAAACGCATGGATTGCTCGGTCTGTTTTATCTTTAAAATTCACAATTTAGATCACTTACCCACATTTACACAGTCCCTACTACTTCTACAAGATATTTACTCTTAATCTTTTATTTTTTGGATTAGATGGAAAGCGCCCAAAAAAAAGTTTACGACTCCTCAAAAATCAAAATTCTGGAAGGCTTGGAAGCCGTCCGGAGGCGTCCCGCAATGTACATCGGCGGCACCGGTCAGGATGGATTGCATCACCTGATTTATGAGTTGGTCGACAACAGTGTCGATGAAGCGATTGGCGGATATTGTACGGAAGTCGAGGTGATTCTCCATATCGACAGCAGTGTGACGGTGACCGACAATGGCCGTGGAATTCCGGTGGATCTTCACAAGGATAAGAACATGTCCGCCGCTGAGGTGGTATTAACAGTCCTTCATGCGGGCGGCAAGTTCGATCAGGATACCTACAAGGTTTCGGCGGGATTGCACGGCGTGGGCGTATCCGTGGTCAATGCTTTGTCGGAAACCCTGTACTTGGAAATAAAACGCGACAATCAGGTGTACAGCCAGAAGTATGAGCGGGGCAAATCCATCACCCCCCTCGAAGTGGTGGGAAAGACTACCACCACCGGCACCCGGATCGTGATCAAACCCGACGGGGAAATATTTGAGGATATCAATTTCAGTTTCGATGTGCTGTCCAATCGTCTGCGGGAATTGTCTTTCCTGAACAAGGGACTCAAAATCCACATCCATGACGAGCGGGACGGCCGCAGTCACGATTTCATTTACGAAGGCGGTATTGTTTCGTTCGTTGAGCATATCAACAAAAAGAAAAAAACCATCCATCCTACACCGATTTACATCACGCGGGAGAAAGATTCCTTTCTCCTGGAATTGGCGATGCAGTACAACGACACCTACACTGAAGAAATTTTTACCTTTGTTAACAATGTGAATACGAAAGATGGCGGCACTCACCTCAGCGGCTACCGTTCCGCGCTGACGCGCACCATCAACAGCTACGCGGTACAAAATGGCTATTTAAAAAACACCGGTGTTACCTTGTCAGGCGACGATGTGCGGGAGGGGCTAGTGGCGGTATTGAGCATCAAAATACCCGAGCCTCAATTCGAGGGCCAGACCAAGGGCCGCCTGGGCAACAGCGAAGTTAAAGGGATGGTCGAGCAAATCGTCAACGAAAAACTGGGACGGTTTTTCGAGGAGGAGCCGGCCATCGCCAAGGGGGTTATCGCCAAGGCCATCAGCGCCGCTCAAGCGCGGGAAGCCGCCAAGAAGGCGAAAGACCTGGTGCGCCGCAAAAGTGCGCTGGAAATCAGCTCCCTGCCGGGCAAACTGGCCGATTGCTCCGAGAAAGACCCGGCCCTCTCTGAATTGTATATTGTCGAGGGGGACTCCGCCGGCGGTTCCGCCAAGCAGGGCCGTAACCGGAAGAACCAGGCTATTCTGCCGCTCAAGGGTAAAATTCTGAACGTCGAAAAAGCGCGCTACGAAAAAATGATCGGCAGTGATGAAATCCGCGCATTGATCACGGCGCTGGGGGCGGGAATAGGCAAAAGCGACTTCAATATCGAGAAAATCCGCTACCACAAAATCATAATCATGACCGACGCCGACGTCGACGGCGCCCATATCCGCACCCTACTGCTGACCCTCTTCTTCCGGCAGATGCCTGAGGTGATCGAGCGGGGCTATCTCTACATCGCCCAGCCGCCGTTGTTCAAAGTGAAAAAGGGCAAATTGGAAAGATATGTGAAGGATGAAAAAGGGCTGTCGCAGGTGCTCGTGGAACAGGGCACCGACAAGCAAGAGGTGTTGATCGAGAATAAGGGTCCGGCGATATCCGGCAGAAAGCTGGTGGACTTCGTCAACCACCTGATTCGGTTCCGGGACTATTGCAACACCGTGGAGAAAAACAACATCCCGACGGACTTATTGAACGCCCTGGTCAATCTGGAGCTCGGGCCGGACGATTTCAAAACCCTCGACCGGACGCTGGCTTTGATCTCCAGCCTGATGGGCCATCTCATCGCCGACAGCGAGAAAGAAAAATTCGGTGTGCGGGACAACCTGAACAATATCCCGCTGATTCTGAAAAATGGACAGGAGCTGAGCGCCGAAGAGGTAAAGGCGTTTAAAGCCTTCGGCGTGGACATGAAACTCGGGAAAGACAACGTCTATGTTGCCGAAACCAATCACGGCCTGGATAAAATGGAAATCAACCCACTCATCAAGGATGTCGAGCTGGTCATCGATTATGACCCCGAAAAAGAACTGTACGAATTCACCCTCTCCGGTCATCAGCAGGGCCGGGACTTTCAGGTCAAATTCAACTCCGAGTTCGTTGGGTCGCCATTGATCCAGAATCTATTCGAGTTGTACCAACCGCTGGCCGCTCTGGACAAACCTCCGTTCACGCTGGTTCAGAAAGACGAGTCTATTCAGATCGAGTCCAAAGAGGCGTTGCTGTCCGCGATCATGGAAGCGGGAAAATCCGGTCTGGCGATTCAACGGTACAAAGGTCTGGGTGAAATGAACCCGGAACAGCTGTGGGAAACCACGATGGATCCCGAAACCCGCGTGCTGTTGCAGGTGCGTGCCGAGGATTATGATATTGAAGAGGACTTGTTTTCCACTCTGATGGGGGATGCGGTAGAGCCCCGGCGCGACTTCATCCAGAAGTACGCCATGGACGCAAAAAACCTGGACATTTAATTTCTTCCGTCCCACCCGACACCAATCACTATGAGCGAAATCATCGAGCTGATCAATATCGAAGACGAGATGCGGAGTTCGTATCTCGATTACGCGATGAGCGTTATCATCGGTCGCGCCCTGCCCGATGTGCGTGACGGACTGAAGCCGGTGCACCGACGGATTTTGTACGCCATGCACGGGCAGAACAATGTCTTCAACCGGCCGCGCAAAAAGTCCGCCGCCATTGTCGGCGAAGTACTGGGTAAATTTCACCCGCACGGCGATACCGCTGTATACGATGCACTGGTGCGCATGGCGCAGGACTTTTCCCTGCGCTATCCCCTGATCGACGGCCAGGGCAACTTCGGTTCGGTTGACGGGGCTTCCGCCGCGGCCATGCGCTACACCGAAATCCGCATGCAGGCCATTACCCAGGGGTTGCTCGACGATCTGGAGAAAAATACCGTATCGTTTGTGCCCAACTACGATGAATCGCTCGAAGAGCCGACGGTATTGCCCGCTGCGTTTCCGCAACTGCTGGTCAACGGTTCTTCCGGCATCGCCGTGGGTATGGCGACCAACATCCCCCCGCATAACCTGCGGGAAATTATCGACGCCGTCATCCATTTGATCGATCACCCCGACTGTGTGATTGACGATCTCATCAAAATCGTTCCGGGTCCGGACTTTCCGACGAGCGGCCTGGTCTACGGCACCGCCGGCCTGCGCGCAGCCTATCATCGCGGCCGCGGCCAGATCAAGGTGCGCGCCCGGGTGGAGATCGAAACCAATCCAAAAGGCGACCGCGAACACATCATCGTGCGGGAATTGCCCTTCCAGGTCAACAAAGCGCGGCTGGTGGAAAAAATCGCGCAACTGGTTCGCGATAAAAGACTGGAAGGCATCAGCGATCTCAGGGACGAATCCGACCGCGACGGCATCCGCGTGGTGATGGAACTCAAAAAGAGCGCCAACTCGCAGGTGATCCTGAATACCCTTTACAAAAACACTCAGATGCAGGAGACCTTCGGCATCATCATGCTGGCCCTGGTGGGGCGTCAGCCCAAGGTCCTCAACCTGAAAGAGGTCCTGCATCAGTTCGTACTGTTCCGGCGGGAAGTCGTCACGCGGCGCACCGAATTCGATCTGAAGAAAGCGCGGGAGAAGGCACACCTGCTGGAAGGACTCACCATCGCCCTCGACCATCTGGACGAGGTGGTGCAGCTGATTCGCGGCTCGAAAGACCCGGCGGAGGCGCGCGAAGGATTGATGAACCAGTTCGGGTTGTCCGAGGTTCAGGCGAAAGCCATCCTCGAAATGCGCCTGCAACGGCTGACTGGACTGGAACGCCAGAAAATCATCGACGACCTGGCGGCAGTGCGCAAAGAAATCGCCGCGCTGGAAAACGTTCTCGCCAATGAAGACGTCAAGATGCAGATCATTCGTGACGAGTTGGGCCACATCCGTGAAAAATACGGCGACGACCGCAAAACCGAGATCGTCGAAACCGAGGAAGCGGAAATCGATATCGAGGACATGATCGCCGACGAGGACATGGTGGTCACCTACTCGCGCGGCGGGTACATCAAACGCCAGAGCACCGGCAACTATCGCGCCCAGAGACGCGGCGGCAAGGGCATCAAGGGCATGGCTGTGGTGGAGGAGGACGTGGTGCACCAGTTGTTCGTCGCCTCCAGCCTGGATACGCTGCTCGTCTTCACCAGCATCGGCAAGGTGCACTGGCTGAAGGTGTACAACATTCCGGAAGCGGGACGCACCGCCAAGGGCAAATCCATCGCCAACCTGCTGGCGTTGAAACCCAACGAGAAAATAGCCAGCATTCTTTCCGTCACCACCTTCGAAGAAGATAAGTATGTACTCTGCGCCACCGAAAAAGGCGTCGTTAAGAAAACCTCTCTGATGGCATACAGCAAGGCGCGGCAGGGAGGGATCATCGGGCTGACCCTCGACGAAGACGATCAGGTGATTTCCGCCAATATCAGCGACGGCAAGCAGGACATCCTGCTGGCTACGCAGATGGGCATGGCGATCCGTTTCAAGGAAACCGATGTCCGCCCGATCGGCCGCACGGGCCGCGGGGTTCAGGGCATTCGGTTCAAGGGCGATGACAAGGTGGTCGGCGCCGAAATCGTAGAACCGGGTAACACCATTCTCACTGTGACCAGTAAGGGATACGGCAAACGCACCTCGCTGGAAGAATATCCGATGCAGGGCCGCGGCGGTCTGGGCGTCATCACCATCCGGTGCAACGACAAGATCGGAAAGGTAATCGGCATCGAGCGGGTATCCGACGCCGATGAATTGTTGATGGTCACCTCCGCCGGCAACATCATTCGTATGGCGGCTAACGAGATTTCCATCATCGGCCGCAACACCCAGGGTGTTCGCCTCGCGCGCATGGCGGATGATACCCTCGTGGTCGGAGTGGAAAAGTTTGTAGAATGATCCCGCTCCCTTCACAGGGAGGGGTTACTGGCTGACGGTTATCGGCAAGAGAAACTTTTGGAACGCAATCCAGAGTTTTAAAATTACCCGCGGCGGTTTGCCGCCGAGGAGGGGACGCTTACTGACCGTTGACGGTGAGCGTTAATCGTGAGGCTCAATTCAATCTGCGCCATGCTGAGTCCTTTGGCAAGCTCAGGACAGGCCTTTCGAAGGATGACACCATTTCCCCCTTCGACAGGTTCAGGGTGACACAGTTACCCAGAGGTTCCCTTGGTAACGGAAGAAGGAAACGCACGTGTTGATGAAACTCCGAAGCCCAATCGTTTTATATATCGCGGTGTCTCTTATGCTTCTGGTCCTGTGGGGTTGCAGGGATTCGCGCGCCGTGCAACTGTTGCAGAAAGCCAACGAGGAATGGGTCCAGGGTCGCAACCACAGCGCCATAGAAATGTTCAACGCGGTGCTGGAGCTTGCCCCTTCCGGTCCCCAGGCCGAGGAAGCCCTGTACCGGCTGGGCGAGATTTATTATTTCGGGTTGGGGGAAACGAGCAAGGCGATCAGTTATTTTCAGGAAGTGGTCAGTATCCGTCCGCGTGGCCCCTTCGCTTACGGTGCGCAGAAATATATCGCTGAAATCGTGGAGCTCAACTTCCGCGACCTCGACCAGGCCATCATTGAATACCAGAAGCTGATCGACAAATACCACAAACCGGAAGAACACCCCGAGCAGCAATTCCGTATCGCCGCCATCTATTTCAAAAAACACCAATACGAACAGGCGCTCGTAGAGTTCGGCATTCTGGTGGAAAACTACCCCAGTAACCCGTGGTCCGAAGAAGCGTATTTGCGCATGACGGAAATCATGCACAACCTGAGCCGCTGTCGCGAGTCCCGGGAAACGTATTCTCAGTTCCGGGTGGTCTACCCGCAAAGTGATTTCCGTGGGGAGATGGAGTTTGTCATGGCTTCCTGCCTGGAGGACGAAGGCAAACTGAAGCGGGCCTATAACCGGTTCAAAGGCCTGGAAGGCGATTACAAATATCCCGCATTGCTGAAAATGAAAATGGAGGGCATCGAAGGCCGCATCAAAAAGGGCGGCAAATCCAAACGTAAAATCCCCAAACGTTACCGGAGAGAAAAGAAAAGTTAATGCTCGATATCAAATCGATCAGGGAAAACACAGAATACGTTAAGTCCCAGTTAAACCGGCGCGGCCCCGCAACTTCGGCGGACTTGGACCGGCTGATCACCCTCGATGCCGAACGCCGGGAGGCGCTCAACAAATCCCAGACACTCAAGACCAAGAAAAAGACCCTTTCCGCGGAAGTGGGCCAGCTCAAGAAGAAAAAGCAGGACGCCGACGCCCTCATGGCCGAGGTCAAACACCTCAACGACGAAATCAGTGAGTGGGACCACAAGTCCGGCGAACTCGCAGAACAGGTCCGCGCCACCCTCCTCCAAATTCCCAACCTGCCAAGCGACGCCACGCCCGAGGGCGCCGACGAAACCCAGAACCAGGAAATCCGTAAGTGGGGCGAGAAACCATCGTTCGATTTCAAGCCGAAAAGTCATCTGGAATTGGGCGAGGCTTTAGGGGTGCTCGATCTGAAACGTGCCGCCAAAATTTCCGGGGCGCGGTTCGCCGTGTTCAGGGGACAGGGTGCCGCCCTGCTCCGCGCCCTCATCCAGTTCATGCTCGATACCCAGACGCGCGAAAACGGATACGAAGAATTGTACCC
>JAPUGN010000127.1 GCA_027298165.1 Nitrospinota bacterium | reverse complement strand
TTTCCTCCAGGCGCTTGATCTCCTCGGCAATCCTCTGATTGTATTCTTCTATTTTTTGATTCAGCTTTTGTTGCTCGTCCTCCCATTCCTGCTGTCTGCGTTTGAAGTTTCGTTCCGCATCACGGTTTTTATCGACCAGAGCGTTCAGTTCGTTTTCTTTCTGGCGGTGGTCTTTTTCCTTGTCGCGCAACTCGGCCTGTTTGCTTTCCAATTCTATTTTGGTTTCGCTGATCAGGGCGAATTTTGCTTCCTTGGCATCGATCTCGGCTTCTTTCTTGAGGGTTGCCGACTCGCGCTTGGCTTCCTTGATGATTTTCTCACCCAGCGCTTCGGCTTCCTTGATCCGGAAATCGGTGAATATTTTGCGGAGGAAATAGCCTATCAAGTATCCGGCCACCAAGGCCAAGATCACCCCGATCATCAGGGACATCAGGTTGACCTGAACGTTCAGGAATACTTCCATTGTAAAATCCTCTTTTATGGTGAAAATGAACTCCGCCGGGCCCTAAATGCCGGAACAGTTCATCGTGCTTTTCTCGGTAATGAGGGTGTCCATCCGGACGTCGTTCCCGTCCTGGGGAACGGCATCCAGCACCTGAAAATCAAACGCCAGCGCCACGCGGGTCACGTGCGAACCCAAGCGGCTCAACAAGCGGTCGTAATAGCCCTTGCCGTGTCCGAGGCGGCCGCCTTTGCGGTCGAACGCCACCCCGGGCGCCACCACCAGATCGACGGCCTCCGGCGATACGAAATTCAAACCCTCCTCGACCGGCGGCTGGCGAATCCCGAACGGCCCCAATTGATACCGGATATCGGGGCCGGACAACTCCGCGATCCGGAGTTCGTCGCTGTCCCGATCCACCACCGGCACAAACACGCGCTTCCCGGATTCAAAGGCCGGGGCCAGCAATGCGTCGGTGCCCACCTCCTCGTCCTTGGACAGGTAAACGAGTACGGCTTTCGCTTGAATAAACGCTTCGTGCCTCAACAGGGCGGCGATGATGCGGCGGCTATGGTCGGCCCGAACCTCGGGGTCCTGGGATTGCCGCCGATCCAGGATTTTCCTGCGGATCGCGGCTTTCTGCCGAACAAGCGTTTCCGTCGCCACTGCTCCCATACCACCTTGCCCTTACGGACAGGTTGTTTGCACTCTGTGTGGACGGCTCATTCCTTTAAGGAATCGCGGCCGCACCGGGCCTGCCTCTTAAAGCGCACCACGCGTCTTGTCCCACGCAGGGAATCCGATGAAAACCGGTTCCACACGGGAAAGGACGATTGTTACGAACGAACGGAATCGAAGGACATCAAGGAAAGATATGGGTCTTGACCGCTGGCCGACCCGGCGGGATAAGGTCGATATTCTAAAAGTTCCAGAAGGCAACAAGTATCTGTATCAATTAAAAACGTATCCTTGATTCGTGATCCGTTCATTGTTGTGATCGTCCAACCGGGGTGTGGAGGGGTCTGCGAATTCTTAAAAGATACCCGACCGGCTCCCAATATCCCCGCGTATTAAACCTTTAATTAAAAAAATGCTTCCCCGCGAATGCCGTGCAAAAATCATTTTTTGAACCTGCCAAGGACAGGTGGGATCTCCGTATACTGTTTTAGGCTTCCTCCGAGGAGGCATGCTCACCACAGCTAGTTTCGACCCCTTTATTACATGTTGGCTCAAGAATTGATGTTATACTCGAGCACCACAGGGAAGCACAATTTCCCTTATTTCTAAGACATATCCTAGCATAATGTCCGGGACCTTCTCAAGGGATAACTCACCTGGCAGCGCCCCGGGAGGCCTGCATCTGTCCCAATTCTTTTTCGACCATCTGCACCAGATGACGGACTTTCTGGTCCGCTTCTTTCTGGTCCGATTTTTTCTGCGTCATTTCCTGTTTGGCGGTCCCTTGGACCTCGAATAATTCTCCGGCGATGTTCAAAGCGGTCAAAATGGCCAAGTCGATTGTCGACGGTTTGGTTTTGCCGCTCGACAGTTCGTGCATCTTGTCGTTCACGTAATCCGCCAGGTCCTGCGCATTCACCGAAGCCAGATCGGTTTTGATTTTATAGGTTTTCCCGTAAACGGTGATCTGGTTTTTTTCGCTCATGGTCTTTACAGGCTGACGCGGATTTTTTCAATGCCCGCCAACAGGTTCTTCACGGTGGACCGGATTTTGGTTTGGTCCTTCTCCATACGTTTCTGCACGCTTTCCAGTTCCCCCAACCGTTTGACTCTGTTCTGGAGTTTCACATCATCTCTCTGGAAGCGTTCCAAATCCACGCGATAGGATTTGGCCTCCTTCTGCAACCGCTGGTTGTCCTCACGCAACAGCCGGGCTTCCTCGATGAGTTGGGGAATCAACTCTGCCAGTTTATCGATCGGGGTCTTGGGCATGGGCGAATCCTACCACCGCCGCCGGGGGGTGTCAATTCACTTGTAACCGCCTGAAAGGGCAGGAATTTATTCGCGGAGGGCCGCCCCTAACTGTTCGGAAAGGCTACCCACGATTTTCTCGAAAATGGGGTTCACCTCTTCGTCCGTCAGGGTTTTCTCGGAAGATTGAAAAGAAAGGGCAAAGGTCAGACTTTTCGTGCCTTCGGGCAGTCGCTTGCCCTCAAAACGGTCGTACAACTCCACGCGCCGGATCAAGGGACCGCTCACCTGCCGGATGAGGTCGCTGACAGTCTGGGCCTGGACGGTCCGGTCCACCAGGATGGAAATATCACGGTAGGTCTCGGGAAATTTGAGAATGGGTTGAAACCGGGTGCGGTCCGGAAAGGCCGCGGTCCACCCTTCCAGATTCAGTTCGAACACATACAGGTTTGCGTTCAGTTCCCAGCGTTGGGCCAAGGCCGGGTCCAGCCGCCCGAGATAAGCGACGCACCGCCCGCCGGCCAAGGCGTCGGCCGATTGCCCGGGGTCAAGAAAACTCTTCTGGCAAGGCCGGTACTCCAACGCGACCTGAAAATGGCCGGTCAGAGTTTCCAAAGCGCCTTTCAAATCGTAAAAGTCGAACGGCTTGCCGCTGTCCTTCCACACGCTGTTGGGATACGGCCCGGCGGCCAGTGCGGCGAGGCAGGAAAGCTCATGGAACCCCTTCCCGCTTTTCTTGAAAAAAATATGCCCCTGCTCGAACAGTTGCAGGCTCTTCTGTCCCCGGTTGAGATTGCGCGCGGCGGATTTGATCAACCCCGGCAGAAGGCTGGTGCGTAGGGTCCCCATGTCGGAGCTGATGGGATTGTCCAGCCGGATCACCTTCGACGTGTTATCGCCGAACGTATTCAGAAA
>JAPUGN010000126.1 GCA_027298165.1 Nitrospinota bacterium | reverse complement strand
GACCGCGAACGGTGCCTCGCCTGCCAGCGGTGCACGCGTTACAGCGACATCATCGAAAAGGACCAGGCGCTGGTCATGCTCAACCGGGGATTCCAGAACCGGGTCGCGACGTTTAATGATCAGCCATACGACACGCGTTTCTCCGGCAATGTCATCGACATCTGTCCCGTCGGCGCGCTCACCAACACCGATTTCCGTTTCACCGCGCGGTCGTGGGACCTGACCAACGCCAGCACCCTGTGCGGCCATTGCGCCTGCAACTGCAACATGACGTTCGGTGCGCGCCTCAATGAAATGAGACGCATCACCACCCGGCCCAACGATCTGGTGGACGACGGCTGGATCTGTGACAAGGCGCGCTGGGGATACGATTTCACCAAAAGCAAAAACCGGATTCAACAACCCCGCAAGCAGGGGCAGACCGTCGGGATTCAGGACGCCTGTGCGGACGTGGCGGCGTCTCTCAAGAAAATCGTGGAGGATCACGGACCCAACAGCGTCGGGTTCATCGGCTCCGGTTACGGGTTGAATGAAGAATTGTATTCCTATCAGAAACTGTTCCGCCTGAACCTCGGCACCAACAACATCGACCACAAGACCTATACCGACACACCAGGTTTGCCGGTGGCGCATTTTGATCTGCTGGATGTGGAAACCTCCGACCTGGTGGTGTTGATTGCCAGCGACCCGACCGAAGAATTGCCGATCCTCGATCTCAGGCTCAAAAAAGCGGTGACCCAGCAGGGAGTCGAAATGGTTGTGCTCAACGATCAGCAGACGTTGATGGACAAATACGCCACTCTATCGCTCCGTTACAACGTCGGATCCGACGGCGGGGTACTGGCGGGGCTGAACGCCGCGTTGCAGGGACAAACGCCGGCATCGGATATGGAAAGTACGACCGGCATCGCGGCCGATCTATTGCAAGCGTTCGCGGACAAGATCAAAGGCGCTGGCAAAGTGTGCGTGATTTACAATCCCGCCGCGTTAACCGGAGGTTCGGTTCATACGTTGAAGCAATGTCTCGCCACCGCAGGTGCTTTGCCCGATAAAACGGTGGGTGCCATGCCCGCCGCTCCCGTCACCAACGCGGTCGGGGCAATGGATATGGGCGTGCTTCCGGATTACTACCCCGGCGGCATCGCGTTAACCGACGGCGATGCGATCAAAGCGAAATGGGGCGACACCGCACCCCTGGACAAGGGCCTGACCGCGATGGAGATGATCGAAAAAGCCAGGTCCGGAGAATTGAAAGCGCTGGTGGTGTACCGGTGCAATCCGGTGGTGGATTTCCCCAGCGGCCATGAGGTGGGCGAAGCGCTCAAGAAACTCGACCTGCTGGTGGTGCACGACATGATGGAAACCGAAACTGCCAAGTTCGCGCACGTCGTTCTGCCGTCCAACGGACCCGGTTCCGATGAAGGCACCACCACCAACATTGGCGGACGGGTGCAGTTGCGAACCCGGGGATTGACGGCCGACAACCCCAGCGACTGGAAAATCATCTCCACCATCGCCAAAGAGCTGGGGCAGGAGACCGCACCGAAGGACGTGCATGCGGTGACGGCGGAAATCGCCGAAAAGGTGAATGGCTATCAGGACATCAAACGCTCGAGTATCCGTAAAGTAGGCAAAAACCGCGAGGGTTATCCGTCCATGAACGGAGCTTCCGTAGCCGAGGGTAATGGATCGGGCGACGGTTTGGTTCTGCGCGTGGCCAACGTGCTGTTCGGTCACGACAAGATACTCGATGCCGAATCCCAGCTGGCGCATCAGTTCCAGCCGTCTACGGTGCATCTGCATGAAAGTGATGCCGGCGCACTGGGCGTGCAGGAAGGGGACGAGGTGCGCGTTACCGGCAACGGTCACGAAGTGAAGGCCGAAGTCCGCGTGTCCAACCGGTGCAACCCGGGGGGCGTGGTGCTTCCGAAGGTTTCCGATGAGCAGGGCGTGTGGTCCCTGGTCGAGGCGGGCAAAGCCGTGAGCCGGGTGGCGATTCGAAAATAGTGTGGCGGTTCGAAAGGGATTGTCTTGATCGACGATATTTTCAATTTTCTGGACCCATACTGGTGGCTGATCATCGGCGTGGTGAAGGCGGGGATTATTGCGGTGGCGTTGTTGTCGGCGGTACCTCTCCTGGTATGGCTGGAGCGGCGGCTGATGGGGCGGTTTCAGGTCCGCCTCGGACCCAACCGGGTCGGGCCGTTCGGACTGGGGCAACCGATCGTGGACGTTATTAAACTGCTGTTCAAGGAAAACATCGTCCAGAGTTCGGCGGACAAATTTTTATTTTATCTGGCCCCGGCCATCGTCGTGTTTACGGCCATTGTTACGTTTTCCGCCATTCCATTCGGCGAGCCGTTTGAAGTGGGCGGGCAGAGGGTCGGCCTGTGGGGGGCGAACCTGAACATCGGCATCCTGTTCATCTTCGCCATCTCGTCGATGGGTATTTACGGCATGGTGATTGCCGGGTTTTCGTCGAACAACAAATATTCGCTGATGGGCGGCCTGCGTGCCTCGGCGCAGATGATCAGTTACGAATTGACGCTCGGCCTGTCGGCTTTGAGCGTGATTATCATGAGCGGTTCGCTCAACCTGTATGACATTGTGAAGGACCAATCGGGTTCAATTTTATCCATGAACCTGATTTCGCAACCCTTGGCGTTTATCTTGTTTTTCATCGCGGGAGTGGCGGAGACCAACCGCGCTCCGTTCGATTTGCCGGAAGCGGAGCAGGAACTGGTCGCCGGATTTTTTACCGAGTATTCGGGAATGAAATTCGCCATGTTCTTCCTGGGCGAATACCTCAACATGATCACCATGAGCGCCTTGGTAACGATCCTGTTCCTCGGCGGATGGCATTCGTATGTGGGGCTGGACATTCCCATTCTGGTATTCGCGTTTAAGGTGTTTATACTGTTGTGCGTGTTCATCTGGTTGCGGTCGACATTTCCACGCATCCGGTACGACCGGTTGATGGCCTTCGGGTGGAAAATTCTCCTGCCGTTGTCCCTGATGAACATGATGGCCTACGGCGTCTATAAGGTTTTATTTGCCGCTTAAAGGATTTGATTATGATAAAAGCTGTGATCAAAGGTGCGTACAACCTGCTGGTGGGGTTGAGCGTCACTTTCAGAAATATGCGGTCGAAGCCAGTCACCATCTGCTATCCGGAACAGAAACGGGTCATGCCGGAGCGCTTTCGCGGCCGTCATTTTCTGACCCGGGACGAGGACGGGCTGGAAAATTGCATCGGCTGCAGTCTATGTTCCATCAATTGTCCGGTGGATTGTATTCACGTGGTTTCAGCGGAGAACGACCCCAACAATCCTGTGTCCAAGGGAGAACGCTATGCGGAAGTGTACGAGATCAACCTTCTGCGTTGCATTTACTGTGGGTACTGCGAGGAAGCGTGCCCGGTGGACGCGGTGGTCCTGCGGGAACATTACGAGCTCGCCGATTATGATCGGAAAACATATATTGCGACCAAGGAAGATCTTTTGGTCTATCCCGAGCCGAACCAGTTCAGCGTGAATTTTCTGGGCAACACGAAAATTGTGAACAAGTAGGCCCGGAGGTTCGCTCAACCTTCTTTCCATTTATTGGCCAAATGAAACGGCGGTTTCCGCCGAATCGAATAGACAGGTGTTTCGCAAAAAGCTGGCGGAACCGAACGAGGTGGGAGTTTTTGTGTTTAAACCCGGCGCTGGCGCCGGAATTGGAGAAGAGAATACCCATGATGGAATTTCTGGATCAGTTATGGTCGTTGAACCTGAACCGTGAAACGGTGTTCGGCCTTTTTGAGGAGGGCCTCGTGTTCGCGATCGGCATGACGGCGATTCTGGCCAGCCTCGGGGTCATCCTTTGCGCCACTCCCATTTACAGCGCCCTGTACCTGATCGGCAACATGATATGCCTCGCCATATTGTTCCTTTTATACAATGCCGAGTTCCTGGCGGTCGTGCAGGTAGTGGTCTATGCCGGCGCGGTGATGATTTTGTTCCTGTTCATCATTGCCCTGTTGGGGGCAAAAAAGGAGGAGCGGGAATTGTCATTCCAGAACCTGGCGTGTCTGGGGTTTGTCGGCCTCCTGTTTTGCGAACTGTTGATGTCTATGATGGTGGGCAAAACCAAACCGGTGGAAGGGCAGGTGACCCGGGAAATGGTACAACAGGTGGGCAGCGCCAAGGCGATCGGTATCGAACTGTTTTCCCATCATATCATTCCATTTGAGCTGGCTTCCCTGTTGCTCTTGGTGGCGGCGGTGGGAATCATCTGCCTGGCCAAGTTTTCCCATAAACCATTGCGCAAACGCACGAGGGTTTGATCATGGGAAGTGAATTCGTATTGTTTGTCAGTGCGGCGATATTTTCGATCGGTGCCCTGGGGTTCGTGATTCGTAAAAATCCGCTGGTCATGTTCATGTCCGTGGAACTGATGCTGAACGCGGTGAATTTTCTGCTGGTCGGCTATTCCAGTTTTCTGAATTCACTGGACGGTCAAATCTTCGCGCTCATCATCATGACCGTGGCGGCGGCGGAAGTGGTAGTCTGCCTCGCCATCATTTTGACTATTTTCCGCACCCGGCATGAGCTGGATGGGGACCATATCGACACCTTGAAAGGGTAA
>JAPUGN010000125.1 GCA_027298165.1 Nitrospinota bacterium | reverse complement strand
GAACTCAACCGGGAACTGCTTCTGCGGGCGGAGTTGATCTCGCCGGGATTGTCCTGGCTCCAGTTTGCCCTGCAGCCTTCCGAAAATGGTCACACCCGCCTTACCCTGCGGGCGCATTTTATTCCCAATCCGGTGTGGGGCCAAGTGTACTGGACGCTTATGTCCAAATTTCATACCTATATCTTTACAGGAATGCTGGACCATTTTTTAAGGGAGTCGGTAGATTCTGTCAAGACCGGGGAACCCATTCCCACTAAAGCTTAGGTTGTTGAAACCAGGGGGCTATGCTATCCTCAGGCCTCGTTGTGCACGGCTCTGGATTTCCCTTATGAAACAACTCACCATTTGTCTGGCGGTTTCCTTAACCCTTTTATTTTTAATGGGTTGTCCGCCCGCTTCCCAATCCAATAAAAAACTGGAGCCCCTGTTTCGAATCAATTCGGTGCTCGATACGGGCAAGGAACCATCTTTTCTGGTGACCGAGGATTTTGACCTGGACGGCAACCTGGACTTGGTGGTTTTGAACAGCGGCGATCACACCTTTTCGGTGTATCAGGGCAAAGGCGACGGCACGTTCAAGGACCAGGTGCAATATAAAACCGGCGCCGATCCAATCTGCCTGGCGGTGGCGGATTTCAATAGCGATGGGTTTAAAGACATTGCGGAATTGAATTACCAGGATCAGAACATCCATATCTTTATGAATACCGGCCGCGGGGGATTCAGAAATACCGGGAAGGTCGTCAAGCCGGGCCGAATCCCCATCAACCTGACTATCGGCGATTTCAATGAAGACGGTTACCCGGACCTGGCGGTTTCTCTCCGCTTTTACAAGGTCGCGATCCTGTTCGGCAAGGGTACAGGAAAATTCAAGGACCCGGTGGCCATTCAGGTGAAAGGTCAACCCACGGGTCTGGTGATAGGCGATTATAATCATGATAAGCATGTCGACATAGCAGTGGCTCTGGCGGGGTCCGGTAATGTGGGGGTGGAAATCCTTTGGGGCGACGGCAAGGGAAAATTTGAGAAATCCAAAGTATTTAAAGGGGGAGGCCAGCCTCTCACGATTGCCAATGTGGATGCCAATAACGATGGGTTTATGGATTTGGTCACCTCCAGCAATTCCCTGCATGCGATGACCCTGGTGCTCAACAACAAGGATAAAACGTTTAAAACCCTGCGCGATTTTTCAGCGGGAGAGTTTCCGAAGTTCGTCGCGGTGGCAGATTTTACCGGAGACGGCATTGCCGATCTCGCGGTTTCCAATTCGACAAGGGATACGGTGGCCGTAACTGAGGGTAGGGGAGACGGCACATTCGTGTATCCGCCGATCAACCATTTCGTGGATGAATATCCGCAAGGGCTGGTGACCGGCGATTTCAACAAAGACGGGCGGATGGATCTGGCGGTGTCTTGCCGGGATAAAAACCTGTTGACCGTGATGTTAAGGAAAAACATTCGCAATCCCAGACCCGTGATTCCCCAATCCGCCCCCTCTTGATGCTTCCCCGATCGATCGGGCAACGCAAACTCTGAACCGTTCCAGAACCTGACATGAATGAACCCACCCGGGAAAATCCGCCGGAAGAGAAAAGCGGTTTTTTCCAAAGCCTCAAACAAGGATTGTCAAAAACCCGCAATTCTCTCACCGGTGGGATCGATAACCTGATCCACGGCAAGGCCCAACTGGGTCCGGAGCTGGTGGACGAGGTGGAGGAAGCGCTGTTGCTCGCCGACGTCGGAGTCCCGACCACGCAACGTATCATCGACGAGCTCAACCGGCAGATCGAGGAGGCCCGCATCCGCGACCGCGAGGGCATGCTCGATCATCTACGCCAGATGATGATCCGTCTGCTGGAAACCCATCAGAAAGAGTGGGACGATTCCGCTCATTCGCCGTTTGTGGTTCTGGTGGTCGGCGTCAATGGATCGGGCAAGACCACCACCATCGGCAAACTGGCTCAGCGCTGGCACAACGAGGGCAAGAAGGTGATGCTGACGGCGGGGGATACGTTCCGGGCGGCGGCGGTGGAGCAATTGCAGATGTGGGCGGATCGCATCGGGATTGCCTGCGTCCGGCACAACAGCGGGGCCGATCCATCTGCGGTTGCGTTCGACGGCGTTCAGGCGGCGGTGGCGCGAAAGATGGATATCGTGATCGTCGATACCGCCGGACGCCTGCAGACCAATTTGAACCTGATGGAGGAATTGAAAAAAGTGAAGCGGGTGATCGGCAAGGTTCTGCCTGACGCTCCGCATGAAACGCTTTTGGTTTTGGACGCCACCATTGGGCAGAACAGCATTTCCCAGGCGCGGCAGTTTCACGAGGCGTTAAAGATCGACGGTCTGGTAATGACCAAACTGGACGGCACCAGCCGGGGCGGGGTGCTCATCAATATTTCCCAGGAACTGAACCTGCCGGTGAGGTTTATCGGGATTGGGGAGAAGGCGGAAGATCTCCAGGAATTCAAGGCCGAACTCTTCGTCCGCGCCCTGTTTGAAGACTGAGACGAACGTCAGTAATATACGTTCAGGGAGAACAATCCCTGATTCTTATGTTCGATGCGCATGTATTCCAGCCGCAGGTCCACATCCTTGTGCAGGGAATAGCGCAATTTAAAATCATACCGGATGTACTCCGTCGTGTCCCCCACCGGAAAACGTTTGTACATGGCGCTCAACTGCATGCGCCAATCCTCGGAAAAGTCGATCAACGCTCCCGCCGAACCCCCGCCACCGATGCGGTAATTGTCCTCGAATTTTTTGCCGGCTTCCGCATCGATTTCCAGCAAGCCGAACAACAGGTAGGGGGAATCGGAAGAAGGTTTGTGGCTGTAGCCGAACCCGCCGTTGGCCAGAAACGAGTTGCAGTGGACGCAGTCGAAATCACGGATGGTGTCAACTCCCAGATTGAGCTTCCAGGACGGTTTGGCGAAAATCGGTTCGTATGGAATCAGCGAAATGATGTCGATCAATTTGAATCTATCCAGAAGGAATCGCTCGGATTCGTAGAAATATCGCCCCACAAAATCTAAAAACAGGAATTGTGAATATTGGCTGTACCCGATTTCCCGTGCCAGGATATCGTGCAGGGCCGGGCGGTAGGCGATTTCCTGGAACACTTCGTCATCGTTGACGCCAATGCCCAGCCGCAGGCGGTCGGTGCCGTGCGCCAGCTCGGGGCGGGTCGAAAACTGCGTGGGTTCTCCGTCCTTGCGTTTGTATTTAAGCTTGCTTCGCTCCAGAAGAATAGAGTGCGGGATATGCAGGGGTTTGTCCGGGTCCACGTTTTCCTCCCGCATGCCCAGGTATTGCAGATAATCCAGATAAGCGTCCAGAATCAGCGCTTTTTGCGGCGTTTGCAGCGCTTGAAACATGTCCTTCTTCAATGTCGCGGGATCGTCCACAATGTCGTAAAACAATTCCTTTTCGCCGGAAGTCATCTGCTCCGTCTTGTGCTTCATCTGATGAAGGATGGCGGGACGGTAGGTGATTTTACCCACCAGGCCCTCTTGCGCCACCACGACTTTTAAGGTGTCCGCGGGTTGGACGGATATGAAAAAGCCGTCCGTTAAATGCAAATCGGGATTGGCCACCTCGAGAATCGTCAACATATGAAACGAACAGTTTTCCGTAAGATAAAAATAATCGAACCAGGTTCCCCCTAACTCCCACAAATGAAGAAGCAGGTTATCAACTTGGTCTGGGGTCAGGTTGAGCTCGTATTCCCACAGGTCGCGGCTTTCCGGATTGTTGTATTCCTGAACTTTCACGAAATAGGGAAAGACCATGAACGTCCCCTTGAAAAATCCGGTCATTCCTTTTAGCGCGTATAACAGCGGATTGGTGGTGTCCGGCGCGGCGGAATAGTTGACCCCGTAACTGAGAAGTTTTCTTCCCGGCCCTGTTCCCTTGCTGTC
>JAPUGN010000124.1 GCA_027298165.1 Nitrospinota bacterium | reverse complement strand
CCAACTCGTCATGTCCCGGTCCGCTCTTTTGAGCGGAAGTATCTGCATCCTGTTGAGTTGGGATGAAGAGCGGCAAACGTTGATCCGCCAACTCCGGTCCCTCAATATTCCCCTGCTGGTTTTCGTGATTGTTGAAAACGGGGCGGATAAGGAAATCGACCCGGGTCCCATGAAAGATCAGGCCGAACACTTTCACGTGCTGGAATTGGGTCGCATTGCAGAAGGATTGCAGAGCGTATGAAAACTCCTCCCTTCCTTTTGGCAATGGCTCTGCTGTTCTGGGGTTGGCAGACGGACCAAATAATTTTAGCGATACCCCTGGCGCTGACCCTGGAAGGGTCCCGCTTTTTGCCCACGCGTTTTGAGTTATCCCCTCTGGAGTTTAACCGGGTCTGGAACCTGTGCCTGTTGGCTTTTGTCATCCTTATCGTCACCATCTACGTTTCCAAAAAAGGTCTGGGGTCCATCTACATAATCCTGCAATGGATTCCTCTTGTTTTATCTCCGATGATGGCCGCCCAACTGTACAGTATCGAGGGCAAAGTTCCCACAGTGTCCTTCAATATTTTTTACCGGGGAAATGAGGCCAGGAACGACAGCCCCGCCATCAAGAGGGTGAATCTCCTTTATCCTTATTTAGCCGTTTGTATATTTGCCGCAAGCGCGGCCGGTGACCCAAATAATTGGTTTTACTGGGGCATGTGTCTGTTGTGCGCCTGGGCCTTCTGGAGTGTGCGTTCCAAACGGTTTTCCGGGATCACCTGGTCCGCTTCGTTGGCGCTGATCGTCCTGCTCGGTTTTTGGGGAGGTCAGGGATTGTTCCAACTGCGAAACTATATCGATTCACAGGTGATCGATTGGCTGACCAAGCGATTCCAGAGCGAACAAAACCCTTTCAAGACGCGAACCGCGATTGGAGAAATCGTTGAGCTCAAAATGGACGACACCATTCTTTATCATGTCGATTATGAAAAGGGCCGTCTCAAGAAGATCCTTCTGCCTCAAGCCACATATAATGTTTATAAAGATTCCGCCTGGTATGCCTCCCGCTCGAAGTTTATCGAACTCGCATCGGCATCGGAAACCCAATGGGTGTTTGAGGGGAATTTCGATGCGGAGAAAATAATCCGGGTATCCATGGATCTGCATAAAGGCAGAGGATTGCTCCTCGCCCCGAACCAGGCGCTCCGGTTGGATAATCTGCCTGTCCTGTATCTGGCCACCAACTCATTAGGCACCCTGCGGGCGGAAAAAGGTCCGGAGTTTTTGGAGTATCAGGTGGCCCTCCATAATGCCGTTTCCCGTAATTCAGCGCCCAGTGAAAACGATCTGAGAGTTCCGGAAGAACTGCAACCCGTTCTGCAGAAAATCGCCGATGATCTCAAGCTGGCTGACAAATCCCCTGACGGCATTTTAAAAACAGTGGACCAGTATTTCGAAAACCGTTTCTCCTATACCTTGAACCTCACTCGCGGTGAAAACAATATTCCACCGCTGGTGGATTTTTTGACGCGGACTCGGAAAGGCCATTGTGAATATTTTGCCACAGCGGCGGTGTTGCTCCTGCGGCAGGCGGGGATTCCCGCACGCTACACCTTCGGCTATTCTGCGCACGAGTACAATTGGATACAGGAAAACCTGGTGGTGCGGTCGCGCGACGCCCATGCCTGGGCCATCGCGTATGTCAACGGCCGATGGCAGAACTTCGACACCACGCCGCCCATCTGGGTCGATCAGCAGGCAGACAACGCATCCGCTCTGGAAGTTATTGCCGATGTCTGGTCGCAAATGGGGTTTTTGCTCTCTCATTTCAGATGGGGCATGGAAGATGAAAGTTACAAAAAATACCTGGTGTGGTTGCTCATTCCACCCATCTTGTTTCTGGTCTGGCGCATTTATTCGCGGACACGGCGGGCCCAGCAGGCGGCGGGAACGGGAGAGTCCCCCTCGGCCGCGCTGTACCGGGGAGTGACGTCGGATTTCCATTTGATCGAGAGCAGGCTCAATCAATTGGGATTCACCCGGGAGGAATGGGAAACCTATTCCCGCTGGTTGCGGCGTATTCACCGGGAGCACCCGGAGGCCCCCATCAATGGATTGGCGGAGGCCATCGCGCTTCACAGCCGACAACGGTTCGATCCCCAAGGCCTCACCTCGGAAGAAGATGCCCGGCTCAAAACCGAAATCAAATCCTGGCTCCAGACACCTCAGTGAAAAACTTTTTGGCGGCAAACCGCCGCGGTCCGGGCAACGCCCGGATGAAATTTAAAACCCCAGCTGACAAAGGACCAGAACGGCGATAACTGCAATGGGAAGGCTAAGGAGCAATGTATAATTTGCAGGTTGAGGGAGGAGGTAACGGAGTGATGAGGAGATAGGCAACGAGTTTATGGGTCGCGGCGATTCTTTGCCTTTCGTTTTATGGATACAGGTTGGCACCGCTCTACATTTCCATAACGTATCATGCACAGGAAAATGTAAATCGAATCGAGGAGGCCTTAGAAGGCGGATTACCTAAGAATCTGCTTGATGAGTCGGTTTAAATGCAGAGCCGCTTCCTTCAGTTTATGGAGCTTTTGGCAGGTCAGGTAGTCGTGAATTTCCTTGCATACCGCTTCCTGTACGGAATGCGATACTAGGAATACCGGTTTCGGAAAGGAGCGGTTGTTTGAGGGTGAATGGTGCTGGATCATAAGAGTAAAACCTTTATTATTGGATTTCATTTCTCTAACTTCAATATGCGTTTTCTTTACTGATAATCAAGCAAACTCTGTACCTAAATATATGAAAAATATTGTGTTAAATTGGGAGTGAGTGTATGCAAACTGTTTTCCCATTGAAAGATGGCTGCTTACTCTTTTGCGCAATAAGGGATTAAATTTTCATTTCTAGCGGTAGGCGATATTGGGCACCCAGATATTCATTTACAAGTGCAAAATCCGTCACTTGTTGGTAAAAAAGTAGCCATTGATTTACACCTATCGGAAATTCCATAAATCTGCGGTAAATCTAAAAAGAGCCTTGGAATGGAATAGAAAAAATGGCCCTCTTCATCCCCCACCGATGCCTGGAATGCTTTGAGAGCGTGACGCTGATACAACCACAGCAAAAGGGTGAAGCGTTTAAGAAGCCAGCGTCTGGCGGCGAACCGCCGCGGGTAACTTAAAGACCTCAGTTGGCGAAGGTATCTGATCGATCGTGTCAAAACGCTTCAGCGGTATTGGCCCTGCGCCGAGCAGGCGTCACGCTGGTTAGGCGGAGCAGCTGAGCCGCATTTCGACGTGCGAATCCGGGGTTTCGGCGGCGTACAGTTCGGGGTCAATGCCGTAGCGCTTAAAAATTTCGGGGCGGTCGTTGTAGGGGTCCTGCAGGAGGATGCGCAGGCGTTCCACTTCCGAGTAGTCAGATTGTTTCATCGCTTGGTCGATGGCGCGTTCCAGCAGATAATTGCGCAGAATGAAGCGGGGATTGACTCGGTTCATCTTTTCTTTCCTGTCATCGAGGTCGGGGTCTTCGCGTTCGATCAACTTACGATACAAGTCCAGCAAGGCGTCGAGGTCCGCCGGATCGTTGAACATTGCGCGCAGATTAGCCGGAGTCTCCCTCGGAAAATCCGCCAGGCGGCGAAAGAACAACGTGTAGTCCACCTGATGTTCATAAAGTTTCTGGAACAATGTTCCAACCAGTCCGGCCACTTCCGAATCCAGAATCTCGAGTCCCAGTTTTCCCCCCATGAGTTCCAGGTAATAGCGATTGAATACCGTCTGGTATTGTTCCAGTTCCTCGGTGATGATCTCCGGCGCGATCAGGTGGGTCAGTGTTTCCCCCAGTTTGGTCAGGTTCCAGTGGCCGATCTCCGCCTGCCGCCCGAACGCGTAGCGGCCGTGGCCGTCGGTCTGGTTGGGGGTGAAGTCGGGATTGAACCGGTCCATGAACCCGAAGGGACCGTAATCGAACGTTGTGCCGGTGAGCGTCATATTGTCGGTATTCATCACGCCGTGGATGAACCCCACCGACTGCCACTGCGCGATCAGCCGCGCGGTTTTGTGCATCACGGTTCTAAACAGCAATTGATATTTGTTGGCTTCGTTTGCAATGTCGGGGTAATGCCGCTGGATCACAAAATCGGCAAGTTGCGTAACGGCTTCCGGGCGGTTGGTGTAGTGAAAATTTTCGAAACTGCCGAAGCGGACGTGCGAATCGCTCAACCGCACCAGCAGGGCGCCGGGTTGCGGCGTTTCCCGGAACACCAGTTCACCGATGCCGATGACCGCTAGCGAGCGGGTCGTGGGGATGCCCAGTCCGTGCACCGCCTCGCCGCCCAGATATTCCCGGATGGAGGCTCGCAGAGTGGCGCGGCCGTCGAATCCGCGGGCGAACCGCGTGGGCCCGCAGCCTTTCAGGTAAACATCCCAGGCGTGACCCGACCCATTTTGGACGGCCCCCAGCAGGAGACCGCGTCCGTCACCCAACCGCGGGTTGTACAGTCCGAACTGATGCCCGGAGTAATCCATCGCCAGCGGTTGCGCACCAGGCAGGAGACGGTTGCCGGAAAAATATTCGACGAATTCCGGCCGCTCGAATTCCGCCAGGTCCAAACCGATCAGCGTTGCCGCCTCGGGGTTGGCATCGATGATGTAGGGAGCGGCGACAGGATCGGGCGATTTCGCCTGGAAAAAATCCGGCCCCAGTTCAAAAAAAGAATGAGTCCAATTGAAATGTTCCAATGTGGCCATGAAAAGCGATACCGTCCTGTTTTTTAACGATAAGGTTTAGGGAAATAAGATGACAGGGGCCTGCCCAAGGATTCTAATAAAGATGCCTTGGGTCCCGGTGAAATTTCCTACGCGGTGCGCTTCAAGGTGTTTTTGTCGATGTGGTGAAAGAGGTCTTTCCGGCCTTTGATTTGGAGCTGAGTGTCTTCCTCGTAGCTGAAGCTTTGGTCATCGTGGATCGTAACCTTCAACTCGTAGCGGACGGTTTTGAATTCCTCGTCCAGGAATTGATTGGAACAGATGCCGTAGGTTTCCGAACCGGCGTCCGCGGCCAGCTCGAATGATTTGGCATCCGGTGCCACCATGCCCCCGGCAATGACGGTCACCCCGCGCGGTACTATGAAACAGCGGAGTACCTGTTTGGCTTGGGCGTCCCACAGCCAGTAACCCAATTCTTCATGAAAGGGATTGTCTTCCCCCAACCGCCAGGCTGTGGTGGCATACCGAAGACCGTACAACACCTGTTCATGATTGTTCACCGGCCCCATAGGTTCAAACGTCATGCGCTCGCGGAATTTGTTGGTTTCCGTTCCCCGGTCATCGGCAGGCGCGGTGTCGTCTCCCTTGACGCCTTCCCAGATTCCCGCCAGCGGCGCCAACGGTCCCAGATTTTTGATGATTTCATCCGTCATGACGCACCGATCCAATTCATGGCTGAGCCCTCCTGGTTGTATTTAAAATATTTTGCTTCCGGATTGACAAAAAATTTCACAAGATTGATGACGAGTTCAGAGATTTTGGAATTGCTGACGAAGGCCACTTTTTTAATTTTCTTATGATGGTCACGAACGAACTTGAGGTGTGACCAAAGCCCCTGCATATTTTTCCAGCCGGGAAATTTTTCCGAACAGATCATCAATCCGTTCAACGCGCCGTGCGACTCGATATAGCCGTCGGCATCGCGGGCAATGACCGCAAAATCCTCCGTCGCCAGCGGTCCCAGCGGTTTCACAATCAGGATCCCTTTATCGTGGTGCATTTCGTGCTGAATCATGGGGAGATACCTCATTCCAAAAAGATTTTTACCAATGTATCTTGGCCCCGTAATATTGTCAACGGGCGGTGAGCCGCCGGGGTCCGGGCCTTGCCCGGTCCACAGGCAAAGGGTTGACCGTTTATCAGCCGGTGAGGAATTATTTGGCACCATCATACCCGGATCATATATCAGGCGGCCGGATTACATCGGGATATTGATTAAGGGGGCTTTGATGAGGAAAGGGCCGCCCCGAAGGACAGCCCAAACTGGGTCAGCATCAGGGGAGTTCATAATGGGCTTAAGGCAATTTCCCA
>JAPUGN010000123.1 GCA_027298165.1 Nitrospinota bacterium | reverse complement strand
GCCCCGTATTGACAACTCCCCCAATTACAGTTATCTTGACAGGGTGGCACCGGAATATGGGGAAAATCCCATAAATTAAAGGTCTCCAGGCTTAAGTTTTGCCCCTGGAAACCGATAAAAATGTTGAAGGTTTACCTGTCGGCTGGGGCCGGCGGGACAGGCCTGTATTCTCCTGAACTGTTTTGGAGTGGTCAAACCCATGGAAATTCCAGAAAACGATCTACGGATCAAAAATAAGACGATCCAAGACCGGATGGATGTGACCGGCAAGAAAGCGGCCCATCAGAAACCCGAATCCGCCGCTGCCGGCCAAGTCTCCGGAGGGGAGCAGATCGCCCTGTCGCCGAAAGCCAAGGGAATCCAGAAAGCCTTGGAAACGGTCCAGACTTCGCCCGATATCCGTACGGAAAAAGTGGCTGAGATCAAGGGCCAGATCGCCAATAACACCTATCACGTCGATAGCGAAGCCCTCGCCGAGAGAATCCTACAGGAAATCATCACCGAATCCCAGTTTATCGAGTGATCACCCCCGCCCTTTAAAACCGCTTGCCCAACACTTTCGGGTATGCTAGCATTCCAAACTTCTACTGACAAAGCATTCAGGCAAGGCAAGGAGTGATTGAATCATGGCCAAACGATGTGAAGTGTGTGACAAAGGTCCCATGTTTGGGAACAATGTGAGTCACGCCAAAAATACCACCCGGCGGCGGTGGAACCCCAATCTGAAAAAATTACGGGTCCTGTATAAAGGGGCGTTGAAAACCATGAAGGTATGTACCCGTTGCCTCAAGTCCAACAAAGTGGTGCGGGTGCCGGTTTAGTTAACCCAGACCCCGGTGTCTCCGGAAGTCCCCCGCACTCTCCTCTCCATCATCCCTCGATTTTTTATTGGACCTCTTCTTGCTGTATTCCTTGACGCGTTCGACGTGAATCACTCCGGGTAATTGACGGAGGGTGTCCAGTGTGCGGTTGAGGTGATCCAAGTCCAGAATTTCCAGACTTAAATCAAAATAGGCGCGCTTCAGGGTGCTCGTCTGAACGTTGGCGCGGGTCATGTTGACGCCGCATTCGGAAACGGTACTGCTGATCTTTGCAAGCAGGCCGGGCTTGTCTTCGGTGACAATGGAGATGCGCGCGGGAAACAGCGTTTTATGAGAGGTGTCCCATTCGACCTCCACCAGACGCTCGGTTTCCCCGGCCAGGGACATCATACTGGGACAATCCACACTGTGGATCGATACCCCCCGGCCGCGGGTGATGTAGCCGATAATCGTATCCCCGGGTACCGGATTGCAGCATTTGCCGATTCTCAGCATCATGTCATCGCCGAAACTTTTCACCTTGATGCCACGCCCCTCGCGCGCCGAGGGTTCGCTGACCTTGACCGTAAGCGCCTGCTTTGCGAATTCCTCCAGCCTTTCTTTCGGCAACAGTTTGTCGACCACGTTACGGACCGACGTTTTGCCGTATCCGATGCCCATGAGCAGGTTATCCAAAGTATTGAACCCGGCGGCGTGAATGGCTTCGTCCAGTTTTTTCCCCTTTAAAATATCGGATGGGTTGAAACCGTATTTACGGATTTCAGTTTCCAGGATTTCCCGGCCCAGTTCCAGGCTCTTTTCCCGCTCGCGGTGGTTGATATAGTGAATAATTTTGCTCCGCGCCTTCGAGGTTTTGACGAACGACAGCCAATCGCGGCTCGGATGCTTCTGTTTGGACGTGAGGATTTCGATCCGGTCGCCATTTTTCAACTTGTACTTCAGGTTGACAATCTTGCCGTTGACCTTGGCCGCCAGACAATGATTGCCGATGTCGGTATGCACCTGGTAGGCGAAATCCACCGGCGTCGCCCCACGCGGCAGGGCGATGACAGCCCCCCGCGGGGTGAACACGTAAACTTCCTGAAAAAACAAATCCACCTTGAAGGCGTTGAGGAAATCCTTCGGATTTTTGATCTCCGACTGCGCTTCGATAAGATGCCGCACCCAGGCCAGATTATCGTCCTGCTTTTTAGACTTTTCATCGCCGTCCTTGTACTGCCAATGCGCCGCGAGACCCTCTTCCGCCACCTTGTGCATCTCCTTACTACGAATCTGCACCTCCACCCGCTGGCCTTTGGGACCGTTCACGGTGGTGTGCAGGGACTGGTACATGTTGGGTTTGGGCATGGCGATGTAGTCCTTGAACTTTCCCGGAATGGGACGCCACAAGGAATGCACCAGGCCCAGCGCCGCATAACAATTCTTGACCGAATCGGTGATCACCCGGACGCCGATCAGATCGTACACGTCCTCCAGATCGATCTGCTGGAGCATCATTTTTTTGTAGATGCTGTAATAATGCTTGGACCGCCCTGACACCGTGCCTTCGATCTGCATCGCCGCCAGTTCCTTTTCCACCGCCTCACTCACCGTTTGCACCAGCGCGTTGCGCTCTTCTTCATCCTGGCTCATCCGTTCCACGATGGATTGGTATTTATCGGGGCTGACATACTGGAACGACCCATCCTCCAGTTCCGCTTTCAACCAGCCGATGCCCAGGCGGTTGGCGATCGGTGCATAGATATCCAGGGTTTCCCTGGAAATACGGATTTGCTGCTGGGAGGAAAGTGATTCCAGGGTCTGAAGGTTGTGGGCGCGGTCCGCAAGTTTGATAAGAACAACGCGAATGTCATGGGCCATCGCCAGGATCATCTTCCGGTAGTTTTCCGCCTGCTTTTCTTCCCAACTGGCAAACTGGACCTGGCTGATCTTGGTGACGCCGTCGACCATGTGATAAATCTCATCGCCGAACAGTTGTTTGATTTCATCCTCCGTCGCCAGCGTGTCCTCCAGCGTATCGTGAAGGAGTCCGGCCGCCACGGTTTTTTCGTCCATCTTCAATCGCGTCAGGTTGTAGGCCACTTCCACCGGGTGGGACAGATAAGCCTCTCCCGATTGACGGCTCTGGCCGCGGTGCGCTTTCGCGGAAAAGACGTAGGCATCCAGAATGACATCGATGTCCGCTTCCGGATGGTAGGCTAAAACCGCATCTGTGATTTCGTCAAGCTGACGCATGGTGAAGGAGGGCCCACGGGCTATGATATTTTCGGGGATCGGGGAACCGGGCCTTTATGGTAAACCCCTTATATTTTATAGATTTATCCCCTATAAAAGCATATTCCGAACGAGGCCGGGTGTCAATTTACTTTTATCCCCCGGCGGTTTCTGTGTAGGATATGGGACCGGCGGCCTGGTGCGAATGCCTTGTCGATCAACCTCCCCTGCCATGACCCATTCATGCAAACAACGGAAAAAACACAACATAGCCGTTCCTTAAAGGATTCCATCCAGTACATCAAGGGAGTCGGCCCCAAGCGCGCGCTCCTGCTTCACAAACTGGGACTGGCAGCGGTTGAAAACTGCCTCTACTTCATCCCGCACCGGTACGAGGACCGGAGCCGCGTTAAAAAAATCGGCGAGCTGGTGGAGGGCGAGCAGATCACCTTTCAGGGGAAGGTGAGTGACGTCAACATCCTGCACCTCCGGAGGCGGAGAAAAATTCTCGATGTGACGGTAGCGGACGACACCGGAACCATTTGCATCAAATGGTTCAAGTTCAACGAAAAGTATATGAAGGAACGCTATGCCGTCGGGCGCCTGTTGATTGTTTCCGGCAAGCCAACTCCCAACCGGTTTCAGGGCCAAGGTCTGGAGATCATTCATCCGGATGTGGATATCAGTCTGGAAGAAGAAGCCGACCCGCTGGACATCGGGAGCATCATTCCCATCTACCATACAACGGAAGGCCTCTACCAGAAATCTCTGCGCACCATCATGAAAACCATGGTGAACGAATACGCGCCCCTGCTGGAAGAATTCCTGCCGGCAGACATCCGGCGGCGCAACCACCTGCCCGACCGCGCCACGGCCTTCCGCGAAACACACTTCCCGCCGCTGGGCACGCAGGAAAACCTGCTGAAACAATTCCGCACCGAGGCGCAAATCCGGCTGGTGTTCGAAGAGTTGTTCCTCCTGCAACTGGGCCTCGCGTTCAAACGCAAACACGTCCAGCAAGACGAACCGGGAACGCCGCTCAAAACCCGCGGCGATACCATTCACCGCTTCATGCGTCTCATGCAATTCGAATTGACCGGCGCGCAGATCAAGGTGCTGGGCCACATCATGGATGACCTGGAACAGAGCCGGCCGATGAACCGCCTGCTTCACGGCGACGTCGGTAGCGGCAAAACCGTCGTCGCCCTCATCTCGCTCCTCACCGCCGTCGACAACGGCATGCAGGGCGCGCTGATGGCACCGACCGAACTGCTGGCGGAACAGCATTTCATGAACATCCAACCCTTTTGCGAAGCGTTGGGCATCCGCGTACAGCTATTGACCAGCGGCATGGCCTCAAAGGAAAAGAAAGCGCTACTCCAGAATATCCGGAAAGGCACGACGCAGATCGCCGTCGGCACCCATGCGCTGATTCAGAAAGGCGTCGATTTTCAAAACCTGGGCCTGGCGGTGATCGACGAGCAACACCGCTTCGGCGTCCTGCAACGGGAAGCAATCGGCAAAAAAGGCGTCTACCCGCACGTGCTGGTGATGACCGCCACTCCCATCCCGCGTTCGCTGGCGATGACGCTGTACGGTGACATGGACGTCTCGGTCCTCGACGAAATGCCACCGGGCCGCCAACCCATACAGACCAAACGCTACTACGCAAGCCAGCGCGACAAGGCGTACAACTTTCTGAAAAAAGAAATCGGCAAGGGACGCCAAGCCTACGTCGTCTGCCCGCTGATCGAAGAGTCGGATACACGCGACCTGAAAACCGTGCTGGAAGTGTATGAGGATTTACAGAAACGCTTTCCGGATGCCGAGGTCGCCCTGATCCACGGCCGGCTGAAAAAAGAGGAACGCCAGCGCATCATGGCCGATTTCAAAAACGGGAAGGCGGACATCCTGGTGGCCACCACCGTTATCGAAGTGGGAATCGACGTCCCCAACGCCACGGTGATGCTGATCGAACACGCCGAGCGGTTCGGTCTGGCGCAAATGCACCAATTGCGCGGGCGCGTCGGGCGGGGTCAACACAGTTCGTACTGCCTGTTGGTCGCCTACCCGCCGCTGACCGATGACGGTAAATTGCGCGTCAAGGCGATGATGGATTCCTGCGACGGCTTTAAGATTGCCGAGCAGGATTTGCAGATTCGCGGTCCCGGCGATTTCATGGGGACGCGCCAGTCGGGTATGCCGTCATTGATCTTTGCCGATATCATCCGCGACATCAAAATTATCGAGACCACGCGCAAAGAAGCTTTCGCGCTGATCGACCGCGATCCCAAACTGGAAGACCCCGAACATCAGAACCTGAAACAGGCCTTTCAACAATACCTGGGCGACCGTCTCGACTTTATGGATATTCTCTAGAAAAGGAACTGGAGGAAGGACTTAGATAGGATAACAGGATTAACAGGATTTTTATGATTTCCTCTCCACTTAGAGGGGAAGATTTATTTTTGAAAGCACAGATTCTTCGCTCCATTTCATTCCGCTCAGAATGACAAAACACCTCCAATGCGTCATCCTGAGTGCCAACGAAGGATCTATGTTTTTTTGATCCTGCTCATCCTGTTATCCTGTCAAAGCCCCCCAGCTCCCTTCGGAGAAGGGGAACTTAGTCTCTGCGCCCTCTGTGTCCTCTGTGGTGAAAGGGCCTTTGCTTTTATCGATCATGGTACACTGCGGTATGCGAATCACACGGGCGGATAAAATTCTGATCGGCTGTCTGTTTGCGTTAAATATTTTTCTGTTCGCGCAGGTGGATTTGGGGAACCGCGCGGGAAGTTGGGTTGTCATCGAGGTCGACCATAAAGAAGTCAAACGCCTGCCGCTGTCTGAGAACCGGATCGTGCATGTGCAGGGCCCCATCG
>JAPUGN010000122.1 GCA_027298165.1 Nitrospinota bacterium | reverse complement strand
TTATTATATAGGTTTCTTAATGATTCCCGAAGCAAAAATTGCCCCCGGGTCCCTTCAGGCGATGGAAAATCATTTAAATTCAATTATTTATGTGGAATCTGGCAAAAAATGCCTTTAAACTGCTTAAAACCAGTTATTTTTCAGTTAATTACCCCAAACTATTGACAAAACCGGGCCCGGTTCCTATATTTGTCCTTTGGTTGGAATTAGAGAAAATATGGAATTGAAACAGATTTTCCTTTCAGATTTGAAAGGAGCCATGAAGTCCAGGGACTCCTTAAAGGTCGACACCCTTCGGTTGATTATTTCCGAAATCAAAAACAAAGAAATAGACCTCCGCGAAGAGCTGGGAGACGACGCTATCACTGCTCTCCTGACCACCCAGATCAAAAGAAGAAAAGAGGCCGCATCGATGTATGAACAGGGCGGCCGGACCGATCTCAAGGAAAAAGAAGAAAAAGAAATTGTCATCATCCAGACTTATCTCCCCGAGCCGGTGGGAGAAGAGGAGTTGAAACAGCGCATCGGAGAAGTGATTGCGGAAACTGGTGCTCAAGGCTCCAAAGACATGGGCAAGGTCATGAAGGTGGTGGTTCCAGAATTCAAGGGAAAAGCGGAAGGTGACCAGATCCGGACACTGGTCACGGAATTGCTGTCTTCCTAAAGACTGTCAACACAACATTTGTCGCCATTAAAAAACATTGAAAAAAAATATTCCTGACAATATCATCGAGGACATTCGGTCGCGGGCGGATATCTACGATGTCATTTCCGATTTTGTCCCTCTCAAGAAAGCGGGCAAAAACTATAAGGGTTTGTGCCCCTTCCACTCTGAGAAAACCCCCTCGTTCAGCGTCAGTCCCGAAAAGCAGATTTACCATTGCTTCGGTTGCGGAGCCGGGGGCAACGTGTTCAAGTTCCTCATGGAAAAAGAGGACCTGCCGTTTGTGGATGCGGTGAAGCGTCTGGCCCACCGCTATCAGGTCACGATTCCGGAATCGGCCTACGGCTCGCAGGGAGGCGCATCCCGCAACGAACGGGAGGCCCTGCTCCATTGCAACATCCTGGCGGCGCAACACTTCGCCTCCCATCTCAAGGACCCCAAAAAGGGAAAGGCCGCCCGCGAATACCTGCAGTCACGTGGTTTCGACCTGCAGGCGATCGAGGATTATCAGCTGGGATGGGCGCTTCAGGATTGGCAGGATCTACTGAGCCATCTCGAAAAGCAGGCCAAATGTTCGCGTAAAACGCTGGACAAATACGGGCTGGTATCCAGAAAAGAAGCTCAGAAGCCAGGGGACAAAGACCGATATTACGACCGGTTTCGCGGCCGCCTGATTTTCCCGATTCAGGATTCCCACGGCAACATCATCGCCTTCGGCGGGCGCATCGTGGGCGAAGGCGAACCCAAATACTTGAACTCCCCGGAGACGCTACTCTATAAAAAGGGCCGGCATCTGTTCGGCCTTAACAAAGCCAAAGAGGCTATCCGCAAGGAAGAGCAGGCATTGATCGTCGAAGGCTATTTTGACCAGATTCGCGCCTGGGAAAACGGCGTGAAAAACGTGGTCGCCACCTGCGGCACGGCCCTGACCACCCAGCAGGCTCTCCTGCTAAAACCCTTCACCACCAAGGTGGTTCTGGTATTCGATTCGGACCCCGCCGGCCATGCCGCAGCGGAGCGCGGGTTCGAAGTCCTCCAGGAGAATGGGGTGTCGGTTTCTGTCGCGGTCCTGCCCGAGGGGCACGACCCCGACTCGATGATCCAGGAACATGGCCGGGACGGTTTCCTCAAACTGATTCAGGACGCCCAGCCATTTGTCCATTACCTTTTGGACCGCATCCTGCGTTCAGCAGAAACCCGCACCACCGAGGACAAAATCGGCGCCATCAACCGGATCCTGCCGGTGCTGGCTAAAATCCAAAACAAAGTGGAGCGCAGTGAACATATCCGTTATGTCGCGGAAAGGGTCGGAGTCGAAGATCGGGCGTTCCTCGAAGAAATGAGAAAATCCCTGGAACAAAACAAAAACCGGGTAGACGCTCCGGCCTCCGCCACCCTTAAAACCGGGCACAACCCGGAGCTGTACCTGATCCACCTAATGCTGGCCGATGACGAAGCGGCGCGGGACATCGCATCCCAAATCCTTGTCGAGGAATATCTGAATGACGAATACCGGGAAACCGCCCGCCTGCTGTACGGCCTGATCGAAAACGGCCAGCCGCTTAGGGTGGACCGGCTGATTGACCACACCGATCAACCCGGGGTGAAAACGGTTTTGACGCAGGTGGGAATGAAGCCCATATTATTTGATAACGTGACGAAAGCTACCGCCGATTGCATTCTCGAAATCCGGAGGCGGTCTATTGAAAAGAATATCAATGAGTTAAAGAAACAACGCAACGAGGCGGAGCGGGCCGGTCAAACCGACCGATCACGGAAATTGCACCAGCAGGTGCGCGAAATGCAATTTTCTCTGCTCCCGCAATAAGATTTTTGCATCCAAATAGATTCTATTGAAAGTACCGATTCATTTACTCAGCAGGAGAACACTCACAGATGGCTAATGTCGAAAAAATCACAGATGTTTCCGAAGTCAATCAACTGATTACTTTGGGCAAGGAAAAGGGATACCTCACTTATGAGGAAGTCAACGACGTCCTTCCGGCAAATCTGGTCGCGCCCGAACAAATCGACGACCTGATGCATATTTT
>JAPUGN010000121.1 GCA_027298165.1 Nitrospinota bacterium | reverse complement strand
CCGGTGCAAAACTTTTGCCTCCAGCCCAGTCTTCTTCATGGAACGCCGGAGTAACTCCACCGCGCCGAGGCTATAATCGACCCCGGTCACCTGAAATCTCCGCTCGGCGAAAAAAATCACTTCATGGCCCTGCCCGCATCCGGGAATAATCATGCTCCCTTGTGGAATTTCCTTTTCGTCGAACAGATGGACGAAAGGCCGAGCCACGTGTCCCAGGTCCCAGCCGAGATCGTTGTCATCGTAATGTTTCTGCCAATCGGCCTGTTCGTAGCCGTTGCGGATTTCGTCGTTCATCGGTTCCCTATTTTCTAAAATAATCTTCGAGGTGTTGAAAGGCGGCGCGGGCCATGGCTTCCATCGCTTCCAAGGCGTTGCCGCCGATGTGCGGGGTGACCATCAGATTGGGACAGGCCAGGAGTTCCTGATCCTCCGGCGGTTCCTGGGCAAACACATCGAGCGCCGCACCGGAGAGGGTTCCTTTCAGCAACGCCTCTTTCAATGCGTCCTGATCCACCACCTCGCCGCGGCTGGTGTTGATCAAAAATGCCGTCAGCCGCATCTGGTGAATCGCGTTTTTGTGTATCATGTGACTCGTTTGATCCGTCAACGGGACATGCAGGGAGAGAATGTCCGATCCCCGCAACACCTCTTCGAATTTTTTCTCCTCCGCGCCGGTCTCGGCGCAAAACCCGGACCGATCCAATATATCGTTGACCCAGACCGTACACTCGAACGGTTGCAGAAGCCGGACCACTTCCATGCCGATATTGCCGCAGCCGATGATGCCGACGGTTTTGCCTTGCAGCATCCGGCCGCCCTCTTTGACCCATTGCCCCTGCTTGAGGTCCGCCCCGGTACGAAATACGTTGTGGCACAAACCCAACATGAAGCTGAGAGTCAACTCCGCCACCGAGCGCCGGTTGATGCCCTCGGTCCACCGCAATTCCACCTGATGCCGCTCCAGCGCTTCCTGGTCGATATTGTCGAGGCCGACCCCATATTTGGCGATAAACTTCAAATCCGGCAAGGCGGAGAGAATCTTGTCGGTCATGTCGTCGCGCCCGATCAACAGAGCCTCCGTCTCGCCGGCGAAGTGGATCAATTCCTCCTCGTTCATATAACGTCCGAGGGGGTTGAACGAAGCCTGCGGAAATCGGTCGGACAGTTCTTTCCGGAGAGTGGGTGAGTTGCATATGGACGGTGGGGTGACCACCACCTGTGGAGAATTTTGTGTCATGGAAATTACCCGAAAATCTTATATACGATCGACGATCCTGCGATGAACGTTCCAGCCGCCGATCCGAGGTTGGCGAAGAAAAAAATCAGAAATACCCGGACCACTCTATTTTTCCACCACATTTTGAAGTGGCCGATGTCCTCACGGATGGATTCGAAATCCGCCACTTTGGGTTTCCGGATATAGGATTCCACGATACCGACCACCATTCCAGCGCCTATCGTGGGATTGAGAGAAGTCAAAGGCGCCGCCAGAAACGCCGCCAATATCGAAACCGGGTGGGCAAACGCCAGAGCCGCGCCCAGGGCGCTCAACCCGCCGTTGATCACGATCCACTGGAGGACCAACTGCCCGCCCAACTCGGGCGACCGCATATACCCGACCCCGAACATACTGAGGATGAAGAGACCGATTCCCCACCCGACATAATACCCCATTTTACTGGGCCGGGGTTTTTGGTCCAGCTCCTCGAGAACCTCTGGCGTCGGGGGATGATCGAAAGCGGGTAACATGCCGATGAGATGGCCCGCCCCCACCATGGCCAGTATATTTTTGGGTTTATCCGGTGATTTCGTCATCTCGATCAATTTTCCGACCATGAACAGGTCGCGTTCATCGATCAGCACTTTCTTGACCGAGGGCAACACCTCCCCGAACTCCTCAACCAGGGAATGGAGCATATCGCCTTCCTTGAGGTCTTCAATCTGCTGTTCAGTGATTTCTTCGCCGATAAAAATACTGGTGATCAGACTGCCGAATAATTTGATTTTCTGCCAGAACGAAACGCCTTGATACATCCGTTGCAGGGTCGTGGTGATGTCGCGGTCGATGACCTCCAGCGGCAGGTTGTATTCCCCCGACAGCTCGATGGCCTTGATCATTTCCTGGCCCGGTACCACGCCGATTTTATCGGCGAGCCGCTTCTGGTAAGCGGAGAGGGCCAGATTGATCAACAGCAAAGACCCCTTCCCCTGGCGCAGGACCTGGTAGATATCGAGGTTCTTCCATGTGGATTTTTGAACCAGGTTATGAAAACGGGGAGGACACAGCTCGATGGCAATGCGGTCGTATTCACCGGTCCGGATCTTTTCCTCGACCAGATCGACGCTTTTCTGGGACACATGGGCGGTTCCCAACAGTGTGATGCGGGCACCATTGACCTGAACGGTTTTGACGATATCCTGATTGGAGGCGGCTTCCACAAATTCCTTTCTCTACCTGATGGAGAGTATCGTACACTATGCTATTGAACATCGGCGAATCCCACCACCCCCTAGAGGGCCGTCGTTTCAGCCCCGGCGCAGGGCCGGGTGTTTGGGCGGGGAACGGCTGTAAGGTTTCGGACCCACTACATCCTTTTAATGTAACATAACCTCATTTTTGTTCACAAGGATCATTACCCGGCAATGCAACCTTTCAAATTGGTATCCAATTTCAAACCGTCCGGCGACCAGCCTCAGGCGATCGAAGCCCTGGTCCGGGGATTCCAGCAACCCAACGGGGTACACCAGACCCTGCTGGGAGTAACCGGCTCGGGCAAGACCTATGCGGTGGCCAATGTGGTGGAGCAACTCCAGCGCCCGACGCTGGTGCTGGCCCACAACAAGACCCTGGCGGCGCAGTTGTACAACGAGTTCAAAACCTTTTTCCCGGACAATGCCATCGGCTACTTCGTGAGTTATTACGATTACTACCAGCCCGAAGCGTACATGCCCGCCACCGACACTTTTATTGAAAAAGACGCGTCTATCAACGACGAAATCGACAAGATGCGCCACGCCGCCACTCATGCCCTGTTCGAGCGGCGCGACGTGCTGATCGTTGCCAGCGTCTCGTGCATCTACGGCCTGGGTTCGCCAGAAGCCTATCACGGCATGTTGTTGTTTCTGGAACCGGGGATGACGCTCGAACGGGATAAGGTGTTAAGGAAGCTGGTGGATATACAGTACAAGCGCAACGACATCGACTTTCAACGCGGCACCTTCCGGGTGCGGGGCGACGTGGTGGAGGTGCTTCCCGTTTACGAACGCAACGAGGCCATCCGCATCGAATTTTTCGGCGACGAGATTGAATCGCTCACCTGCTTCGATCCGATCACCTTAAAAACCCTGCGCACGCTGGAGCGCACCGCCATCTATCCCGCCAGCCATTACACCACCCCAAAGGACAAACGAGAGGCGGCGCTGGAGAGCATTCAAGAGGAACTGCAAGAGCGCATTCAGTATTTCAGAAGCCGGAACCAGCTGATCGAGGCCCAGCGCATCGAACAACGCACGATGTTTGATCTGGAGATGATCCGCGAGATCGGGTACTGCCAGGGAGTCGAAAACTATTCGCGTCATCTGATGGGGCGGGAACCGGGAAGCCCTCCCCCGACGTTGCTGGATTATTTTCCCGACGACTCTCTGTTCGTGATCGACGAAAGCCATGTCTCGGTCCCGCAACTGCATGGCATGTACAAGGGAGACCGGGCGCGCAAGGAAACCTTGATTCGTTACGGCTTCCGCCTGCCCTCGGCGTTCGACAACCGGCCACTGATGTTTTCCGAGTTTGAAAGCCGCACCAACAACCGGTTTTACGTATCCGCCACACCGGCAGAATACGAGATCAAACTATCCGGTGGCCGGGGGATCGAAATGATCGTCCGGCCGACAGGACTGGTGGACCCGCCCGTGGAAGTGCGGCCGGTGACGGGACAGGTTGACGATCTCTACCACGAAATCATGAAACGCGCCGAACGCAACCAGCGAACGCTGGTCACCACCCTGACCAAGCGGTTTTCGGAAGACCTGACCGAGCATTTCACCGAAATGGGTTTGAAAGTGAAATACCTGCATTCTGACATCGTGACCCTCGAACGCATACAGATCATCCGGGAGCTCAGGCTGGGGGAATTCGACGCACTGATCGGGATCAACCTGTTGCGGGAGGGACTGGATATCCCTGAGGTTTCCCTGGTCGCCATTCTCGATGCGGACAAGGAGGGATTCCTGCGCTCCAGCACTTCATTGATTCAGACCTCCGGGCGGGCCGCCCGTAACCTCGACGGGGAGGTCATCATGTACGCCGACGTGGTGACCCGAAGCATGAAGATCGCCCTCGACGAAACCGAGCGTCGGCGGAAAATCCAGATGGACTACAATAAAGCTCACAACATTACCCCGGTCTCCATCAAAAAGTCCATTCAGGATTCGTGGGGGGAACAGGAGAAATTTTCGGTGGTCCCCGTGGTCGAGGAAGAGCAGGAAGAATACCTGACCGAGGGCAACGTGATCGATCTGGCGGCCCGGCTGGAAAAAAAGATGCACGCCGCCGCCAAAGATCTGGAGTTCGAGCGCGCCGCCCAACTGCGGGACCGGATCAAGCGTTTGCGGGAAAAGGATCTGGGGATTATTTAGTGGTTCGGGAGCGATCGGATCGCCGTCGTTCTCCCATGCGGGTTCCCATGAATTCGCGCAGAATCCGGTCTTGCTCGCGGTTCGGTTTGGAAAATTCCAAACCGGTTACGAACGGTTCCCGTTTACTGCCGGGATTCATGCGGACGTTGCGCACCTCGGCCTTTACTTTGGATAATTCTCCAAAGGTGAGATTGACCGAGAGACGGATGATATCTCCCTTGGTCAACTTTTGCGAATGCGTGACCAGCGCCCCGGAAAGGCTCAGGTCCCGGATGGTTCCGGTAAACATCGTTTCCGCGGGTTGGTCTTCCATGGAAAAGCTGAAGGGGAAGTTGGCCTTCTGGCGGTTGTTCTTTCGCAATTGGTAGGTAGTGAAACTTTTGGGATATTCCAGCACCATCAGCCGGACCGGTTGGGCAATCGAAAACAACACCAGGGTTTTAAAATCGAAATAGGTGCCTTCGGAGGTGAAACTCAGGCTGCACCCGGTCAGCGGGGCGATCTTGACAAAATCACCCTGGAATTGGGGGTAGTCGACAATGAGGTATTCATCCTCCACCCATCCCCGCAGGGCGACCTGGTATTTCACCCCGCGCAGGGTAGCTATGACTTTTTTGCCCACGGCCAAATGCAGTCCGGTTTTGGTAACCAACCTCATCGCAACCCGCCTGGTGATATTCGACAATATTGCATGTCTACCCAATCGGCATAAATCGGTATCTATCTTTAGTTTTTTCAGTCTTCCGGGATCAAATTGGCTCTCAGGCTCAGGCCTGGGTCCGGGATTTCAGGATTTTTTTCCGCATCCGGGCGCATGGGATAGAACTTGTTATAGGTTTCAATGACCTTGCTGGCGATGGGTGCCGCCACGGCGCCACCGTGGCCGCCATGCTCGACAATCACCGCCACCGCGATTTCCGGGTTCTCGTAAGGGGCAAACGCGACAAACCAGGCATGATCGCGGTGTTTGTAGGGAATCTCCTCATCCTTGGGGCCGCGCTTCAGGGCCACCACCTGGACGGTTCCGGTTTTTCCGGCGATCTTGATTGATCTTAGACGGGCCCGCCAGCCGGTGCCTCGTTTTTCGTGAACCACGCCCAGCAGCCCCTTCCTGATTAGGGGAAGCGTTTCAGGACGGCTGTCCAATTTTCCCTGGATGGTGGGAAACATCTCCTTGATCACCCGGCCGCCCTTATCCCGAATCTGCCGCACCAAATACGGTTTCAACAGCATGCCTCCGTTGGCCACCGTGGCCACCAAGCGTGCCTGCTGAATAGGGGTGACTAGATTAAACCCCTGGCCGATCGAGGCGGAAATGGTTTCCCCCGCCAACCAGGCCTCACCACGCGCCTTCAATTTCCAGTCCTTGGTGGGGACCAGGCCGGGTTTTTCGCCGATCAGATTGATCTGCGTCAATTTTCCCAGGCCGAGAATCTTGGCGTAACGGCCCAGAGTGTCGATGCCCATCCGGTGGCCGATGGTATAAAAATAAACGTCGCAGGACTGCACCAAGGCATCGTGTAAATTCATTGTGCCATGCCCGCCCCGTTTCCAGCATCGATACCTTCCCCGTCCCAGGCGGTAGTACCCGGGACAGAACACCGTGTCTTCCGGCGTTACCACTTGTTCCTCCAACGCCGCGTAGGCGGCGACGATTTTATAAACCGACCCGGGGGGGTACTGGCCATCGATCGCTCTATTCTGTAACGGGTGCTGATCGTTTGAAATCAGTTTGCGCCATTGCTGGACGGAAATCCTGGAGGCGAATAAATTGGGATCGAACGAAGGCTTGCTGACTATCGCGAGGATTTCTCCGGTTTGCACTTTCATCACCACAGCGGAGCCGTTGATCGGATTCTCTTTCGTTCCGGTCATCAATTGCTCGAGCACTTTTTGAATCCTGATATCCAGAGTCAGCACCAGATGACTGCCGCTTTGTGGCGGGTTCTTTCTCAGGATTGTCAATTCCCTACCCGCCACGTCCACTTCGACCTCCTTGTACCCTTTTTGGCCCTTCATTTCCTTTTCGAACAAAATTTCGATGCCTTCCTTTCCAACCATGTCACCCATTTGGTATCCGGATTCCATCTTCAGTTGGTCTTTGTCGATCTCTCCCAGATAACCCACAATGTGTGCGGCCAGATCATTGTAAAGATAATTCCGCAGGGGTTCCACCTTGAGACGAATGCCGGAAAGCAGCCGGTTGTTCTCTTCGACATAAGCCATCTGATCCCGCTGGATGTCGGCCTTAACGAGCACATCCGAGAACGGTTGGGATTCCCGGATATCGTCCTTGACCTTGGAGATATCAAAATCAATTTTTTCTTTCAGGGTGTTCAGGGTCTCGCCCAGGTCCTGCACGTCTTCCGGGGTGATGTACAGGTTGAAGGAAGGACGGATGGAAGCCAGCGTTACCCCATTCCGGTCGGTGATTTCGCCACGGTAAGAAGGCAGAGACACCAGCCGCACCCGGTTGTTTTCCGACAATCCCATGAAGTCGGTTCCCTTCAACACCTGCAGATACCAGACGCGCAACCACAGAGCGAGAAAGCAGAAGACCACCAGGATGCCGAACAGGATTATTTTTTTTCGCACACCTTCTGAAACATCGGGTGAGTATAGATGCGTGCTCACTGGGAAGTACCCTCCAGCAGTGGAAATTTACGCAGAATGCGTTTGGCGCTCCAGTTGAGAAAGAAAAACATAATAGGCCCGACCAATGCATTGACCATGGCATACATCGGAAGCGTGTTGAACAGGAAACTGAAGGGTATCTGGGCTTTGAGCAGTGTGGTCAGGGCCAGATAATACACCAAGCCGTCGAAAAAAGAGGCGACGAACAAAATTACGGAAATGGGTACGAAGCCCTCCACCATCAACTTGTCCTTCAATCGGGAAAAGGTGAATCCGATGATGCTTTTGGAAAGGGTATTGACCCCCAACAAGCCGCCGGACAGGCAATCCTGGAACAGCCCGATGGAAAACCCCACCCAGATTCCGCGGTCCCCCCTGAGCAATACGCCGCAATACACGGACAGGATCAACGCCAAGTCCAGGGTGACCCCTCCCACAGAGAAATAACTTATCAGGCTGGTTTGAAGAGCAAACAGCAAAATGAAAACGACGATGAAAAAGAGAACGATCATGATTGCAATTTATCTCACGACAACAGGACCAGCACCTCCTCCAGCCGGCCAAAGTCCGCGCTGGGAGCGATGGTGATCTCCTGGAACAGCCCCTGAGTCGCTTTGGTGATACTGATTACGGTTCCCACCACCAGGCCCTTGGGATAAATACCTCCCAGACCGGACGAAAGAATCTGGTCGCCGACGTTGACATCAGCGGTGATGGGCACGTATTTCATTTCGCAGAATTCCATTCCCGTTCCGACGACAATGCCCGCGATGCGGTCGTCGCCGAAAAGGGTGTCCATGGCGCTCCGTCCGTCCGCAATGAGCATCACTTTGGAAGTGTTCACGCCGGCCTGAATCACATGGCCCACCACGCCGGCATGGGTGACCACCGCCAGGTTTTCCCGAATCCCGTCCTGGGTGCCCTTATCGATAAAAACCACCCGCGCCCACTGGGTGGAGTCTCTTCCGATCACGGTAGCAACGATGGATTTCAGCCGGCGCTTTTGCTGATACTCCATTAGATCGCTGATGCGCCCTTTTTGCCGGAGTTGTTCGGTCAGCTCGTTATTCTGGTGGATCAGTTTGTCGATTTCTTTCCGGAGTTTCTCATTTTCATTGGAAACTTCCGTCACGAGAACGTAATTGTCCAGTGCGTTGCCGAGGGCGTCTATGGAATGGGTGATGAGGTTTTGAACGGGAGACACCACCCACATCAAGGTGGTTTCAAAAAAGGTGGGCGTCTGCGACCGACGGATGTCGAACGTCATCAAGGCAAACGAAGCCAGCACCAGTGACACGAGGAGGATGATATGTTTGCGATCGCTGAGTCTTTTCCGCCACACGTTAGAACGTTACTTTTTTAAGAAGTTTGGGATCTGACAGCAGCTTTCCTGCGCCCAGCGCCACTGCCGACAGGGGATCTTCCGCCAGGGTGATGGGAAGCCCGGTCGATTCCCGCAGTAAAATATCCAGGCCCTTGATGAGGGACCCGCCACCGGTGACCACCACGCCCTTATCCACGATATCCGCCGCCAATTCCGGCGGTGTGCGTTCGAGGGCGATTTTAACGGCTTCCACGATGGTACTGAACGTTTCCTGCAGCGCTTCCCGCACTTCCTCGTCGGAGAGGACCAGGGTTTTGGGAATTCCTGCGACCAGGTCGCGTCCCTTTATTTCCATAGTGATGCGCTGGTCCAGGGGATAGGCGGACCCGATTTGGATTTTGATTTCCTCTGCCATCCGCTCGCCAATCAAAAGGTTGTATTTGCGCTTCACGTAATTGACGATGGCCTCGTCCATTTCGTCGCCGGCCACGCGCACCGATTTGCTGAAAACGATGCCGTACATGGAGATGATGGCCACCTCCGTAGTGCCCCCGCCGATATCGATGATCATGTTGCCGGAGGCTTCCT